>JANOUB010000522.1:0-1595 GCA_031416615.1 Thermoleophilia bacterium | reverse complement strand
CGCGCTCTTCCGCCTGCCGGCCGCCGGGCGGCTGCTCGTCGCCTCCGACTCGGGGATCTGGGTGGTGCAGGCGGACGGATCGCGACGTCTGCTCGGCGCCTACCGCGAGGCGTCGTGGTCGCCGTTCGGGCGCTTCGTCGTCGCAGCTCGTCGCAACGAGCTCGCGACCCTGGAGCCGGACGGAACTGTGCGCTGGTCGCTCGCCCGACCGGACGTCCGCTTCCCCCGCTGGGCCGGAGGCGCGACCGACACGCGCATCGCCTATTTCGACCGCGTCGGCCTACACGTCGTCGCCGGGGACGGGACGGGCGACCGTTTGATCGCCCCCGCCGAGGCCGGCCCGGCGGCCTGGCGGCCGGGCCCCCGCCGTGAGCTGGCCTACATCTCGGCAAGCGAGATACGCGTCCAGGATGCTGACACCGGTCGCGTGGTGTGGCGAGCGAACCGTGGCAGGGCGGAGGACATCAGCGCGCTTTCGTGGTCGACCGACGGCAGGCGACTGCTCGTTCTGGCGCCGCATGAGCTGCGCGTCTACGACGCTCTGGGACGGGTCGCGGCACAGGATCACCCTTCGGCCGGCACGACCAATGCCGCAGCGGAGTTCGTCCCCGGTACTCACCAGGTAGCAGTGACCCGCGTGCACGGTGCTCAAAGCGACGTGTTCCTGCTCCGCGGCAAGCGCCTGCTCTTCCGCGGCACCGGCGTCTTCTACGGCCTCGCCGCATCGCCCGACGGCCGCTGGTTGCTCGTGGCATGGCCGACCGCCGACCAGTGGGTATTCATCAGGGCGGACGGACGGAAGATCGTCGCCGTCTCGAACATCTCCGCGCAGTTCCGTTCGCGGACGTTCCCTCGCGTCGAGGGCTGGTGCTGCGGCACGTAACATCGAGGGGTGCTCGAGATCGGCGACCCGATTCCCGATGCCCGCGTGTGGACGGCGCCCCGGGAAGGACCTGTCACGCTCCGTGACGCCCTGGCAGGAGATAGTCCGGCGCTGCTCTGTTTCTACGTTTTCGACTGGTCCCCCGGGTGAACGAACGAGCTGCTGTTCCTGCGTGACAGGCGCGCCGACCTCGAAGCTGCTGGCGTGCGACCGTTCGCGATCTCGCGCGACTCGCCCTGGTCGCACGTCTCCTGGGCGATGACCCTGGGGGTCGACAGCGTGCCGCTTCTCTCCGACTGGAACGGCGAGGTGACGCGCGGCTTCGGAGTCGCGGTCGAGCTCCGGGAGATGGCAGATGTCTCCGCGCGCAGCGCGTTCCTGATCGAGGGCGATACGGTCAGGGCCTCGTGGCTGCTCGGAAGCGAACTGCCGGACGTCGACGCCGTGATCGCGGCGGCTTCGTCCTTCTCGCCCTAGCCCTCTACGCCGTCTGCGCGATCGGGGCCACGTGGCCGGCGGTGCGGCATGTCGACGACCACTACCTGGCGCGGCCGGCGGCCGGCTACGGGGAGGCGGCAGCGGGTGACCACCTGCAGCTCGGGTGGGCCTTCTGGCTACCCGGGCACCAGTTCGAGCTCGGCGCCGCCCCCTGGGCCGACCCGTACTCCTTCCGGCCGCAGGCGACGGCGGCCCCCAACTTGCAGGGGTGGCT
>JANOUB010000521.1:0-1610 GCA_031416615.1 Thermoleophilia bacterium | reverse complement strand
CGCGCTCTTCCGCCTGCCGGCCGCCGGGCGGCTGCTCGTCGCCTCCGACTCGGGGATCTGGGTGGTGCAGGCGGACGGATCGCGACGTCTGCTCGGCGCCTACCGCGAGGCGTCGTGGTCGCCGTTCGGGCGCTTCGTCGTTGCAGCTCGTCGCAACGAGCTCGCGACCCTGGAGCCGGACGGAACTGTGCGCTGGTCGCTCGCCCGACCGGACGTCCGCTTCCCCCGCTGGGCCGGAGGCGCGACCGACACGCGCATCGCCTATCTGGCGGGAAACCGCCTGCACGTCGTCGCAGGAGACGGCACGGAGGACGCCGACGCGGGAGGGCTGCCCGCGGCGGCCTTGGTCGCTCCGGCGTGGAGGCCCGGCGAGGGATTCGTGGTGGCATATGCCAACACACGCGGCCGCGTCTTCCCCTACGACACCCGTGGAAGCTCCTTCTGGATTGCACCCCCCCAATCCGCCCCGCTGCCGGCACCGCGCACACTCGAGTGGTCCGGAGACGGTCGGCGTCTCGTGATGCGCACGGCCGACAAGATCGTGATCTTCGGGCCTGGCAGCGGCACCCCGCTCTCCGTGCAGTTCACCCGCGTGGTCGTCGGCGTCGCGTTCCGCCCCGGTACACACGAGCTCGCTGCCATCAGCCGCCCCGGCGAGGTGAGCCAGGTCACACTCGGCAACCGTGTGCTGTTCAGCTTCGCGGGTGAGCTGCGCGGTCTCACCTGGTCGCCGGACGGCCGCTGGCTCCTCGTCGGCTCGCCCGAGTCCGACCAGTGGGTATTCATCCGGGCGGACGGGCGGAAGATCATCGCTGTCTCGGACATATCCTCACAGTTCGGTTCGCGGACGTTCCCTCGCGTCGAGGGCTGGTGCTGCTCCGAGTAGCATCGAGACGTGCTCGAGATCGGCGACCCGATTCCCGATGCCCGCGTGTGGACGGCGCCCCGGGAAGGACCTGTCACGCTCCGTGACGCCCTGGCAGGAGAGGGGCCGGCGCTGCTCTGTTTCTACGTTTTCGACTGGTCCCCCGGGTGAACGAACGAGCTGCTGTTCCTGCGTGACAGGCGCGCCGACCTCGAAGCCGCTGGCGTGCGGCCGTTCGCGATCTCGCGCGATTCGCCCTGGTCGCACGCCGCCTGGGCGATGACCCTGGGGGTCGACAGCGTACCCCTTCTCTCCGACTGGAACGGCGAGGCGGCGCGTGGCTTCGGGGTCGCGCTCGAGCTCCGGGAGATGGCCGATGTCTCTGCGCGCAGCGCGTTCCTGATCGAGGGCGATACGGTCAGGGCCTCGTGGCTGCTCGGAAGCGAACTCCCGGACGTCGACGCCGTGATCGCGGCGGCTTCGTCGCTCTCGCGCTAGCCCTCTACGCGGTCTGCGCGATCGGGGCAACGTGGCCGGCGGTACGGCACGTCGACGACCACTACCTGGCGCGGCCGGCGGCCGGCTACGGGGAGGCGGCGGCGGGTGACCACCTGCAGCTCGGGTGGGCCTTCTGGCTGCCCGGGCACCAGTTCGAGCTCGGCGCCGCCCCCTGGGCCGACCCGTACTCGTTCCGGCCGGAGGCGGAAGCGTCACCCAATCTGCAGGGGTGGCTGCTTGGAATCCC
>JANOUB010000520.1:0-2352 GCA_031416615.1 Thermoleophilia bacterium | reverse complement strand
GCAGCGTCAGCCGGCGGCAGAGCTCGTTGAGCCCGCCGGGGCTGATCCAGCCGATCCGCTCCTGGAGCGCCCAGAGAGCAGGCAGCAGCAGATGGCGTCGCGCGCGAGCGGCGTGCCCCGAGCTCGCGGTGTTGCCTTCGGTCCCCTGGAGGCGGGCGCCGCCGTCCCACCCGTCGCGGGCGGGGCCAAGTACGGTGTCGAGCGCCGCGCTCTCGGAGCTCGTCGGCTCCGCACCGGGTACGAGATGGAGATCCACGCTACTTCCCCCGGATCAACGTGGTCGGTAGGCCGTGGCCGGGCCGGCGGGGAAAGGAGCTTGAAAGGGAGGCTCCGCCTCGAGATTCTGCTGATTCCCGGAAAGTGCCTGCACCTTCCGGGAATCGGAAACAGCCAAAGGCACCGGGGACGGGCGTGCGCCCATCCCCTACGGGTTCGAGGTCGAAGGTTTCGGGCGCGCGCACTAGCTCTGGCCGCCCACTAGCTCTGGCCGCCCACGGTCGCCGGCTCCGCGATGCCCGCGCGCTCCTCGCGCTCGGCGGGCCCGAGCTTCTCGACTCTGATCGCCGCGGCCTTGAACTCCGCCGTGCCGGACTTCGGATCGGTTGCGTCGATCGTGAGCTGGTTCGTGTCGACCTGGTCCGGGAAGTGAAACGTCATGAACGCGAGGCCGGGCCGTAGCGACGGGTCGATCCTGACAGGCGCCTCGACGGAGCCGCGGCGGGATGAGACCCGCGCGATCTCGCCCTCGGCGAGCTCCAGCCGCTCGGCGTCCTCCGGCGAGAGATCGAGCGACTCACCACGATGGAGGGGCGAGGAGTACAGGTTCGTCTGCGCCCCGGTGTTGTACGACTCGAGCCGCCGGCCGGTCGTGAGCCGGATCGGGTAGTCGGCGTCGAGCTCTTCGAACGGGCCACGAGCCTCGACGACGGAGAACGGCGCCGGAGGGCCGACGAGCGGCTCGCCCCAGAGGCGCTCGTGCAGCATCGGCGAACCTGGATGCGCCTCGTCGGGGCAAGGCCACTGCAGTCCACCGTGCTCCTCGAGCCGCGCGTAGCTCATGCCGGCGTGCATCGGCGAGAGCGATCGCAACTCGTCCCAGACCTCTTCGGCGACCGGCTCGGCCCAGTCGTGCCCGAGCCGGCGGGCGAGCTCGGCGATGATCCACATGTCGTCGCGCGCCTCACCGGGCGGATCGAGCGCCTTGCGCACGCGCTGCACGCGCCGTTCGCTGTTCGTCACGGTGCCGTCTGTCTCACACCACGACGCAGCAGACGGAAAGACGACGTCTGCCATCTCGGCGGTCTTCGTCATCACGATGTCCTGCACCACGAGACAGTCGAGCTCGGCCAGAAGCTTGCGCGTCTGGTTGATGTCGGCTTCCGACTGCGCCGGGTTCTCGCCGATCACATACAGCGTCCGCAGCTCGCCATGCTCCATCCCCTCGAACATCTCCGTCAGGTGCCAGCCGTACTCGGGTCGGATCGTCGTGTTCCACGCCTGCTCGTAGCGGCTCCTTGCCTCGTCGTCCCGCTCGATGTCCTGGAAGCCCGGCAGCTTGTTCGGGATCGCGCCCATGTCGCCGCCGCCCTGCACGTTGTTCTGGCCGCGCAACGGGTTGAGCCCTGAACCGAAGCGGCCGACGTGGCCGCAGAGCAGGGCCAGGTTGATCAGCGAGAGGACGTTGTCGACGGCGGTGTGGTGCTCCGTGATCCCGAGCGTCCAGCAGATCATGGCGCGGTCGGAACGGGCGAACGCGTGCGCCGTCTCACGAATCGCCTCGGCGGGAACCCCGGTCAGGAGCTCCCCTTCGGCAAGCGTGAACGACTCGACCGACGCCGCATATGCGTCGAAGCCCTCGGTGGCGTGATCGATGAACGCGCGGTTCGCGAGACCGGCACGGATGATCTCGCGCGCCATCGTGTTCGAGAGCGCGATGTCGGAGCCGACTTCGAGCCCGAGCCAGCGATCGGCCCACTGCGCCGACGTCGTGCGGCGGGGGTCGACGACGAAGAGGCGCGCACCGTTGTGGACGCCCTTGAGCAGATGGTGGAAGAAGATCGGGTGCGTCTCGCGCGCGTTCGAGCCCCAGAGGATGACCACGTCCGTCTCCTCCACCTCCGCGTACGACGACGTGCCGCCGCCCGCTCCGAACACCGTCGCCAGACCGACGACGCTAGGGGCGTGTCAGGTTCTGTTACAGGAGTCGATGTTGTTCGTGCCCATCACCTGACGGGCGAACTTCTGCGCCAGGAAGTTCATCTCGTTCGACGCCTTGGAGCAGGAGAAGATCCCGAACGAGGTGGCTGTGTCGGCCTCTCGGGCACGGGCGAAGCCGGCGGCGGCGCGGTCGAG
>JANOUB010000519.1:0-1972 GCA_031416615.1 Thermoleophilia bacterium | reverse complement strand
AATCGGCGGCTCGGCCAGATCCGGGATGGGAGCGTCCTCGAAGTAGAGCTCCAGAGCTTCTCGGAGGTTGTCGAGCGCCTCCTCGGCAGTCTCGCCCTGACTGGTGACCTCGACCTCGAGGCAGCGGGCGACGTACCACGGGGCCTCGTGCGTGATCGCAGCAGTCAACCGCATCCGTTCGATTCTAGTTGAGAAACGTGGCGCGAGCCAACGACGAGATTCTGACACCGACTCCGAGAGCCAGCAACTCTTTCAATCGGCCAGACGGGGATGAAGCTGTCCGATCGGGTTCATCCTCCAACTCCGGCAGGGGAACCCCCGCTGGCCTCTACCGCTCCTGCATCGGCACGAACGGGCGCTCGTCGGCACCGGTGTAGATCTGCCGGGGGCGGGCGATCTTCTGCTCCGGATCGTTCAGCATCTCCTCCCACTGCGCAATCCAGCCGGGCAGCCGGCCGAGTGCGAAGAGGACGGTGAAGTAGTCCGGCGGATACCCCATCGCCTGGTAGATCAGGCCAGAGTAGAAGTCGACATTCGGATAGAGCTTGCGGCTGACGAAATACTCGTCCTCGAGGGCGATCTGCTCGAGTTCGAGCGCGATCTCGAGCTTCGGGTTGAGGCCGGTCTCGGCGAAGACGGAGTCCGCGACCTGCTTGATCAGCGTCGCCCGCGGGTCGTAGCTCTTGTAGACCCGGTGCCCGAACCCCATCAGCCGGCCCTTACCAGCCTTCACCTCCTCGACGAACGCCGCCACATTCTTCTTGTCGCCGATCACGTCGAGCATCTGCAGCACGGCCTCGTTCGCCCCGCCGTGCAACGGCCCGTAGAGGGCCGCGATACCGGCGGAGACGGCCGAGAACGGATCGACGTGCGACGAGCCGACACCTCGCACCGCGCTCGTCGAGCAGTTCTGCTCGTGGTCGGCGTGGAGGATCAGAAGGATCTCGAGAGCGCGCTGCAACACCGGGTTCGGCTCGTGCTTGCCGCCGATCTCGAAGGTCATGTTGACGAAGTTGCCGATGTAGCCGAGATCGTTGCGCGGCAGCACGTAGGGCAGGCCGCGTGAGTGCCGGAAGATGTAGGCCGCGATCGTGGGCAGCTTCGCGATCAGCCGCACCCTCTGGAGGTACCGGTTCTCCGGGTCGGCGATGTCCTTCGCGTCCGGGTAGAACGTCGACAACGCGCCGACCGCGCCGAGCAGCATCCCCATCGGATGGGCGTCGTACCGGAACCCCTCCAGAAACTCGTTGAAGTTCGTGTGCACGTACGTATGGATGCGCACGTCCTCGACCCAGCGGTCGAGCGCCGCGGCCGTCGGCAGCTCGCCCTCGAGCAACAGGTACGACGTCTCCAGGAAGCCCGCCTGCTCTGCAAGCTGCTCGATCGGATAGCCGCGGTAGCGCAGAATCCCCGCATCGCCGTCGATGTAGGTGATCGCGCTCCGGCACGATGCGGTATTCAGATAGGCGGGGTCGAACGACAGCAGCCCCGTGCCGTCGGAGCTCGCGATCTGGCGCAGGTCCGTCGCCCGGATCGCTCCGTCGACGATCGGCAGCGTGTACTCCGCCCCGGTGCGGTTGTCGACGATGGTGAGGGTTTCAGCGGCCACGGTTGTTCTGCGTCCGAGATTAGCCGCCACGGGGTGCACTCTGCGACATCAGCACTGTTCTGAGCCACATCAACCTGCCCACCGACCGCGTTTCTGCGGGGGCAAGGAGCTACACGATCCGGATACTGAGCGGCTGGCCGATCACGGCGTGGAGCATCGCCGCCGCGTTCCCGTTCGAGATCGCGATCGACATGTTCCGGTAGCTGTCCTCGTAGAGGATCACGTCACCGGGGCGGGCGTCTGCAAATGTACGCGCCGCCACCGCGTAGTAGCGCTCGCCCGAAAGGTCTAGCTCGACTCGCGCACCGGGAACGACCCCGATACGCTCGAGGTCGTCGCGCGTCAGGTTGAGGACGATGTTGC
>JANOUB010000518.1:0-2276 GCA_031416615.1 Thermoleophilia bacterium | reverse complement strand
TCAGTGAGGCCGAGCCGTTCCGCCGGGGCCCCCGACAGCCGGTGGATCGCCTCAGCCAGGCTCAGCACCCGCTCCTGCTGGACGCAGAAGCGCAGGTACCACGCCGCCCACGTATAGGCCCCGTGAAAGACACGGCCTGCGAGCGGGCCGGTCGGCGCCATGGTCGTCGCGTCCGAGCCGGGCACGCAGAGAGGATGGGAGAACGCCTCCCGCTGCTGCTCCTCGGAGTAGGCGTGAATGATGACCATCAGTTGGGCCGGGTCGTCCGCAGCGCCGAGCAACAGGTCGTAGACGGCATCGAGCGGCACCTGCCCGCGCTCGGCCGCGATCGAGACGACATCGCGTCGGGCGTAGGCGGGCCAGACATCGTTGTCGAGCAGAACGATGCGACTCCAATCGCCACCCGCGCTGAGGATGTTCTCGTACCCCCGCAGAGCGTTTCGCTGCTCCTTGCTGCCGAGGATCTCCCGTAGCCGCGACGGATCCTCGAGCGCCCACGGTGGCAGCGCCGTGAGCAGGAACGTCGTTCCGTACAGGCGCGTGTGCATGTCGAACGCAACATCCATGCCGCCCGCGGCCGCCTGCTCGACTCGCTCGATGCACCGTCGCGCCGACTCGCTCCCGTTGCGCGGGATCAGGTGCGACACCTGCAGCCGCACGCCCGAGCGCTCCGCGGTACGGAGCGCCTCGTCGACGGCTTCCTCGGCGCCGGCGTCACGCCAACGCGTGTGCGTCGCGTAGATGCCGTGGCGGCGACCGCACACACCGCACATTTCGACGAGCTCGTCCTCATCGGCACCGCGCTCCGCCGCATACTCGAGCCCCGTCGAGTAGCCCCAGGCCCCCTGTTCCAGGGCCTCGTCGAGCAGGAACTTCATCTTCGCGAGCTCGTCGGGGCGCGCCGGCCTGTCCGCGAGGCCGACGACCGACAACCGGATCTGTCCGTTCGGCACCAGGCTCGCGACGTTGATCGCCGGCGCCGCCTCCTCGAGCCGCTCGAAGTAGCCGGCGGCCGTCGTCCACGTCAGCGAGACATCGGCTGAGTGCCCGTAGATCGCCTTCGGCGCGAGCTCCTTGTTCAGCAGCGGGAAGCAGCCGAAGCCGCAGTTCCCCACGACCTCGAGCGTGACCCCCTGATGGACAGCGCTCGCCGCCCGCGGATCGACGAGCAGCGTGAAGTCGGAGTGACTGTGGATGTCGATGAAGCCGGGAGCGACCACCTTGCCCGTCGCGTCGAGCTCCCGGTCGGCCTCCGCGACGATCCCTACCTCAACCACCCGACCGTCGTGGATGCCGACATCGGCCTGCACCGGCTTCGCCCCGGTGCCGTCCACGACGAGGCCGTTGCGGATGGCGAGGTCGATACTCATCGGGCCTCCCGCACGGACGCGGTGGCCTTGACGTCGACGCTTCCTCGCGCGATCACGACGCCGTAGCGGTCGCGTGCTGCCGCCACCGACACCTTCCCGTCCAGGACGTCGGCGAGGACCGCGGCCGGGTCGCGCTCGAACGGCGGGCCGAACCCGCCGCCCCCGGCGGAGACGTGCGTGAACGTGTCACCCTCCTCGAGCGTCAGGGCCTCCATCGGCATCGTCGGCAGCTCGCGCGCGACTCCGTCGGAGACGACGACGTTGCTCGACGGCGCTCCCGCCTCGCCGCCCTCGAGCCCGTACGGGGGATGATCGCGGCGGTCGGTGCGGATCGTCAGCGTCGCCCTCCGCGCGAGCACCCGGTACTCGCGCACGAACGCGAGACCTCCGCGCTGCCGTCCCGCCCCGCCGGAATCAGGCACGACGCCGTAGCGCTCCACCTTCAGCGGGAGGTCGGCCTCGATCAGCTCGATGGGTTGGTTGCCGAGGTTCGCGAGTGGATTAGAGACGCCTTCGAGCCCGTCGCGCGTCAACCGTGCGCCCCAGGTGCCGACGAGCACCTCCGTCGTTCCGAACGGCCTGCGTGCCTCGTCGTAGCCTCCCCAGGCGATCAGCGTCGGCCCGCCCTCGCCCGCCGCGAGCACGCGATCGGGTACGAGCGGCGCGAGCGCTCCCATGATGGCGTCGTAGACGCGGTAGCCGATCACCCCGCGGGCGCCGCACGCGGCCGGCAGGACCGGGTTGACGACAGTGCCGGCGGGCGCTTCGATGCGGATCGGGACCATGTAGCCCTCGCAGTTCGGGATCTCGCCGCGGACGATGCCGCGGATGGCGCAGTAGCAGGCGGCGTACACCATGCCGACGGGACAGTTCACGCTCGCCTCGACCTGCGGTGACGTCCCCTCG
>JANOUB010000517.1:0-11400 GCA_031416615.1 Thermoleophilia bacterium | reverse complement strand
CCGATCTTCCGCCCGCGACGCGGCTCCTTCCCGTACAGATGGAGGTGGGCGCCCGGCAGCCCGAGCAGGTGCGCGACCGGAGGCACGCCGCCGATGAGATTCAGCATCACCGTTTGGGAAATCGCCTCGGTCGACCCGAGCGGGAGACCGAGGATCGCCCGCAGATGGTTCTCGAACTGGCACGTGACTGCACCGTCGATCGTCCAGTGGCCGGTGTTGTGGACGCGCGGCGCGAACTCGTTGGCGAGAAGCCTGCCTTCGACCTCGAACAGCTCGAGCGCAAGCACGCCGACGTAGCCGAGCTCGTCGAGCAGCAGTCGCGCAAGCTCCTCGGCCTCACGCTGCGGCGTATCGACCGCCGGCGCCCGCGAGACGCGAAGGATGCCGTCGCGATGCACGTTCTCGGAGAGAGGCCAGAAACGTGTCTCCCCATCCCCACCGCGGACGGCAATGACCGAGAGCTCACGATCGAACGGGACGAGCTCCTCGGCCAGCTCATGCTCGCCCACCTGCTCGTCAACCTCGACCCGGCGCTGGCCCTTGCCGTCGTAGCCGAGCCGTCGCGACTTGACGAGAGCCGGCAGACCCGTCTGCGCGAGAGAGCCGAAACGCGCGGTGGGGATCCCGAGGCGCCGGAACAACTCCTTCTCGACGAGTCGGTCCTGACCCAGCTCGAGCGCGCGGGGCGGCGGTAGCGCCTCGACCGCTACGGCGGAGGCGACCGAGACGTTCTCGAACTCGTACGTGACGACATCGGCGCCGGCTGCGAGCCGGGCGAGCGCGGCCGGGTCGTCGAACGACCCCACGACCAGCTCTCCCACGTCCGCAGCCGGGGCGTCGGGCGAGGGATCGAGAAACCGGAAACGAAGCCCGAGCGGAAGCCCGGCGAGCCCGAGCATGCGGCCGAGCTGACCGCCTCCGATACAGGCGACAAGCGTCACTGCGGTGCGATCACGCCACCGGGTCGGGATCGAGCAGCACCGATCGCGTCTGTTCCGCGCGGTAGGCCGCGAGGCGTCCGCGAATGCCGACGTCTCCGAGCGCCAGGATCGCCGCCGCAAGCAATGCCGCATTGACGGCCCCGGCACGCCCGATCGCGAGCGTGCCGACGGGGACCCCGGCCGGCATCTGCACGATCGAGAGCAGCGAGTCCATCCCCTTCAGCGTCTTTGACTCGACCGGAACGCCGAGCACCGGCAACGCCGTCTTCGCGGCTGCCATACCGGGAAGGTGGGCGGCCCCCCCGGCGCCTGCGATCAGCACCTGCAGACCGCGAGCTTCGGCCGAGCCTGCGTACTCGAACAGGAGGTCCGGCGTCCTGTGGGCCGAGACGACGCGCTGCTCGTACGGCACCTCGAGGGCCGCGAGTGTCTCGGCGGCATGCCTCATCGTCTCCCAGTCGGAGCGGGAGCCCATGATCAGCCCAACAAGCGGTGCGGTCATGATCGACGAGGCTACGTGATCCAACGAGCGAGCGAGTAGAACAGCGGGATACCGATCAGGAGGTTGAACGGAAACGTGATACAGAGCGAGGGCACGAGCGACAGCGCCAGGCTGGCGTTGGGAAGCGCGACCCGAACAGCGGCGGGCGCGGCGATGTACGAGGCGCTCGCTGCCATCACCCCGAGCACGGTCGCCCCGCCGGTGGAAAGCCCCGCCGCTGCGCCGAGCAGGGTGCCGAGCGTGCCCTGAATGATCGGCGCCACGACAGCGAACGTCGCAAGTCGCCATCCGGTTGCCCGCAGGTCGCCGATCCTGCGCCCGACGGTGAGGCCGAGGCCGAGCAGGAACAGCACGAGCACGCCGTAGAACGCGTCGACGAACACCGGGGCTGCGCGCTCAAACCGATCTGGGCCGGCAAGCGTCCCGATCGCGAGCCCGCCGAAGAGAAGCATCACGCTCTTGCCCGTCAGGGTCTCGCGAAGAGCCGGCCCGAACTCGCCTCGTGTGCTCGACCGCGCGAGTGCGAGCGCCACCACGATTCCCGGCACCTCGAGCGTCGCAAGCAGCGTCGTCATGAACCCCTCGACCCCCACTCCGCGCGCCTCGAGCAGCGTGACGGCGGCAGTGAAGGTGACAACGGAGACGGATCCGTAGTGCGCGGCGAGCGAGGACGCGTTGTCGGTGTCGAGCCGAAGGGGCCCTCGCCCGGCGACGAACACAACGACCGGGATCGCGACGCCGAGCGAAAGCGCGGCGACCGCCGGCAACCAGAGGTCGGCGAGCGAGGCCTCAGCGAGCTCGACGCCTCCGCGCAGACCGATCGCGAGCAGCAGATAGAGCGACGCGGCATCCATCAACCCGCGCGGAACATCGAGGTCACTGCGCAACCTCGCCGCCAGGATGCCGAACGCGAAGGCGAGCACGACAGGCGAGAGAAGATTCCCGTGCGCGAGCTCGAACGGGGACACCGCGCCACTCTAACAAGCACAGTTTCGCGTGTTCTACTTCTTGTTCGACTTCTTCACGAGCAGGAGCGACACCGACCGCGCCGTCTTCCTTACCTCGGCATCAGTCTCGTCGTCGCCGGCGATGCCGTCGAGGATCACGATCGTCTGGCGTGCCGGCGAGCCGTTCTTGAAGCAGACGATCGCGAGCCGTCGCACCGCCACGTTGGGATCGCGCGCGGCGAGCTCGTGGAGGAGCGACCGGTACCCGTTGACGTCGCCCGGGTGGGTTCGCGAGAGCCCCTCGAGCGCGATCAGAGCCGAGCCCCGGACTGCCGGGCTCTCGTCCTCGAGCCCGCGGCGAAGCAGCTCGAGCTTCTGGCGGAAACGGAACTGGGCGATCGAGCGGTATGCGACTGCGCGGACCCGATAGTCGCCGTTCCGGGCAGACGCCTCGATCTCGTCACCCCACTCGCCGCGGAAGGTCGCGAGCTCTCGCTCGAGCCCGTCCTGGGCGTACTCTTCGGCGCGCGCGGCGGCCTCCGAAAGATCCATCTCAGGTGCTCGGGAGGGGCCGGGGACCGGGACCAACGTACGTCGCCGACGGGCGAACGAGTCGGGCGAGCCGCTTCTGCTCAATGATGTGGGCCGACCAGCCTGCGGTTCGGGAGCACGCGAACATCGCGGGCGCGAGCCTCGGTGGGATGTCGGCGATGTCGAGCACGACCGCCGACCAGAACTCGACGTTCGTCGCGAGGACGCGATCCGGCTTGCGGGCGTGAAGCTCGGCGAGCGCGAGGCGCTCCAACTCCTCAGCGACCACGAACCGGGGGGAGCCAAGGTCCATTGCCGTGCCGCGCAGCAAACGGGCCCTCGGGTCCTCGGCTCTGTACACCCGGTGGCCGAAGCCCATCAGCCGGTCGCCCGAGTCGAGCAGGTCGGTGACGTAGCCGCCAATCGACTTGGCAGTTGCGGCGCCGTCGAGCATCGGCAGCACGCGCGCCGGGGCGCCACCGTGGAGCGGCCCCGAGAGAGCTCCGACCGCTGACGAGAGCGCCGCGGCGCAGTCGGCGCCGGTCGAGGCGACGACACGGGCCGTGAACGTGGAGGCGTTGAGCCCGTGCTCGGCAGTGCAGATCCAGTAGGTGTCGAGTGCCTGGACATGCTTCGGATCGGCCTCTCCACGCCACTCGAGCAGGAAGCGGGTGGCCGCGGTCGAGCCGCTCGCGACGAGTTCCGGGTCGACCGGCGTCGTCTGGCCGTCGGCGACGCGCGCCGACTGCGCCACGACCGAGATCATCGTGGCCGAGAGGCGCGCCAGGTCGGCATGGGCCTCGTCGTCGGAGATGTCGATCAGCTGGCGGAGGCCCCACTCGCCGGCGAGGTGGGCGGTGACGGCCTGGAGGTCGGCGGGCGCGTTGCCCGTCAGATCGCGGGCGGTGTAGGGAGCGGCCGGCTGCAGCCCGGGATCGAGTTCGTCGTCTACGAGCAGACCCCACACCTTCTCGAACGGGACGACGCCGACGAGGTCCTCGATGTCGACCCCGCGGTAGCGAAGCGCCCCGCCGTCGCGATCGGGCTCGGCTATCTCCGTCTCGAAGGCAACGATCCCCTCGAGACCCGGCTTGAACTCGCTCATCGCTCTCCTCGTTCTGCAAGGACCGGTCGCCGAGGACGCTACCATCTGCGAGGTGAACGTCGGCCGTGCCACTATGCTCAGCCGCGTGTACACGGTCACCTTGATCCCCGGCGACGGCACCGGGCCCGAACTCACCGAGGCAACGCGTCGCGTGCTCGACGCGACCGGCGTGGGCTTCGAGTGGGATGTCCAGGAGGCTGGCATCGACGTGATGAAGACTGCCGGCACACCGCTCCCCGAGGCCACGTTGGACTCGGTCAGGCGCAACGCGATCGCGCTCAAGGGCCCGATCACGACTCCGATCGGTACGGGCTTCCGGTCGGTCAACGTGGCCATGCGCCACGAACTCGGCTTGTACGCGTGCTTGCGGCCGTGCAAGTCCTACGTCGGGATGCGCTCCCGCTACGACAACGTCGACCTCGTCGTCATCCGCGAGAACACCGAGGATCTCTACGCGGGGATCGAGTACGAGGCAGGCACCCCCGATGCGGCCCGCGTGATTGAGATGCTCAATGGGATGCAGAAGAAGCAGATCGCCCCGAGCTCGGGCATCTCGATCAAGCCGATGAGCCCCGAGGGCTGCGAGCGGATCATCCGCTACGCGTTCGAGTACGCACGCGCCCACGGGCGCAAGCGTGTCTCGTGCATCACGAAGGCCAACATCATGAAGTTCACGGACGGGTTGTTCCTGTCTGTTTTCCGCGAGGTGGCTCCGGACTACCCGGAGATCGAACCGTGGGAGAACCTCGTCGACGCCCTCTGTATGGGTCTCGTGCAACGCCCCGAGGAGTTCGACGTGCTCGTCCTGCCGAACCTGTACGGCGACATCATCAGCGATCTCACGGCGGGCCTCGTTGGCGGGCTCGGCGTCGCTCCGGGTGGCAACATCGGCCCGGATGCCGCGGTGTTCGAGGCGACGCACGGCTCGGCACCGAAGTACAAGGGGCTGAACAAGGTGAACCCGACCGCGATGATCCTCTCCGGCAAGCTCATGCTCGATCACCTCGGCGAGACCGAAGCCGCGGCGCGGCTCGAGGCCGCCGTTGCCGCCGTCATCGCAGAGGGTGACCGGGTCACGTACGACCTGAAGCCATCGCGGGACGATCCAACCGCCGTCGGAACCGCCGAGTACGCCGACGCGATCATCGAGAAACTCGCCGCGTAGATGATCGGAATCAATCGTCCAGTGCCGCGTTCCAGAGACCAAGGAGTGAGACAGTGAGGAAGAAGATCACCATCGTCGGCGCGGGAAACGTCGGCGCAACCTGCGCTCAGGAGCTCGCACGACGCGACTACGCGGACATCGTGCTCGTCGACATCAAGCCGAACTTTCCCCAGGGCAAGGCGCTCGACATCAACCAGGCCGCATCGGTGCTCGGCTACGAGCCCAACGTGGTTGGTTCGAACGGGTATGAGGAGACCGCCGGCTCCGACGTGATCGTGATTACAGCCGGCCTGCCGCGCAAGCCCGGGATGAGCCGGGACGACCTCGTGACGACGAACGAGAACATCGTCGGCTCTGTCACGAAGGAGGTCGTCAGGCGGTCGCCGAAGTCGATCATCGTCGTCGTCTCGAATCCGCTCGACGCGATGTGCCACGTGGCCAAAGCGGTCTCGAAGTTCCCGAAGGAGCGCGTCGTCGGCATGGCGGGAATCCTCGATACGGCGCGCTTCGCAGCGTCGATCGCCTGGGAGACCGGGATGTCGGTCAAGGATGTGACGGCGATGGTGCTCGGCGGACACGGCGACCAGATGGTTCCCGTTGTCTCGGCGACGACCGTGGGCGGCGTGCCACTCGAGCAGCTCGCTCCGAGGGGCCGGATCGGGAAGATGGTCGAGCGCACGCGGAAGGGCGGCGGCGAGATCGTCAACCTCCTCGGCACGTCCGCGTGGTACGCCCCGGGTGCCGCTGCCGCGCAGATGGTCGACGCGATCTGCCTGGACGAAAAACGGGTGCTGCCGTGCACAGCATTCCTCGAGGGCGAGTACGGGGTCGACGGCCTCTATATGGGCGTCCCCGTCAAGCTCGGCGCCAGAGGAGTCGAGGAGATCGTGAAGCTCAGGCTCTCCGCCGACGAGAAGAAGATGTTCAAGGCCTCGGCCGCCGCCGTCCGCGAGGTCGTCGGCGTGCTCAGGAGCGCCTCCTAGCCCGGATCGCCACCCGCCGCCGGGCCTCGCACGTCCTTTGCAAGTTCTGAACACTCGAGCCGGGTACCCTTCGGGCCGATGGATCTAGGCCTTCACGGACGGAGCGCGATCGTGCTCGGCGCCTCGCAGGGGATGGGCCTCGCGACCGCCGAGGCGCTCGCCGGGGAGGGCGCCAACGTCGCGATGTTCGCGCGCCGGGCCGAGGTCGTCGAACGCGAGGCGGCCAGGATCGGCGCGCTCGCCGTCCCGGGCGACCTCACCCGCGCCGAAGACCTCGAACGCCTCGTGGCGTCGACCGTCGAGGCGTTCGGCGGGATCGACATCCTCGTGCTCAATGGCGGCGGGCCTCCGCCTGGCGCTGCCTCAGACGTCACCGCCGCTGACGTCATCGCTGCGGTCGAACTCCTCCTCGTGCCCCATGTCCGGCTGGTCGGCCTCTGCCTGCCTCTTCTCCGCGCGAGCGGTCGCGGGCGCATCGTGGCGATCGAGTCGACGTCGGTCAAGGAGCCGATTGCCAATCTGGCGCTTTCGAACGCCGTCCGGCCGGGTGTCGTCGGCTGGCTGAAGACGCTGGCGCGCGAACTCGGGCCCGACGGGATCACCGTCAACACAATCGCGCCCGGCCGGATCGACACGGAGCGGCTGCGCGCGCTCTACGGCGCCGACGGCCCACCACCCGAGGCGCTGGCACTGATTCCGGCGCGCCGGGTCGGATTGCCTGCCGAGATCGCCGCGACGGTGTGCTTCCTCGCTTCGGAACAGGCCGCCTACGTCAACGGTACGGTCGTGCCGGTCGACGGCGGCATGCTGAACGGGCTGTCCTAGTGTCACGGCAACGGGCGCGAGTGCTCCTCTGGAGCCTCGCAGCCGTGGCTGCGGTACTTGTCGGGCTCGCGTGGTTCTACCCTTCCCGCGACTATCTCTTCGTCCCCAACACCGCTAGACCCGTCGCCGCCAAGGTGAAGGTCGAGGGCGAGAAGCCGCACGCACAAGGCAAGGGGGCCATCTACTACGTTGACGTGTCGGTACGACCGGCGACCTGGGCCGAGCGGCTGCTGCCGTTCGTCCGGCCGGACGGGGCGACACTCGTGCCACGGGAACAGGTCGTGCCACCGGGGTCGTCGTTCGAGGACCGGCGAAAGGACGGGCTCCGAGAAATGGCTCGATCCGAGGATGTCGCCGCGGCCGTTGCGCTCAAGCAGGCCGGCTACGAGGTCGCCGCGACCCCGCGTGGCGCACTCGTGGAGGCTGTCGCCACCGATGCACCGGCAGCCGCCGAACTCGACGTGGGCGACGTGATCGTGGGATCGAGGGGCCGCACGATCCGTACCCCGGAGGAGCTTCGCCGCTCGTTCGACGGCGTCCGCCCCGGCAACGACGTCGTGCTCCGTGTCCGCCGGAACGGCACGGTGAGGACCGTGACCGTGCGAACGGTCGAGTCTCCTTCGGAGCACGGCCGTGCCATCATCGGAATCCGCGTCGCGCAGGCGGCTGACATCAAGCTGCCGCTCGAGGTCGACATCGACCTCGGCACTGTCGGGGGGCCGTCGGCGGGGCTGCCGTTCGCACTCGACGTGCTCCAGGAGCTCGGCATAGACGTTGACCGCGGCCGGCGGGTGGTGGCGACGGGCGAGATCGCGCTGGACGGAACGGTCGGGCCGATCGGCGGGGTGAAGCAGAAGACGTTTGGTGCTCGCAGGGCCGGAGCGGACGTGTTTCTCGTCCCGGCTGGGGATAACGCAGCCGAGGCAAGGCGGTATGCAGGGAACCTTCGCATCATCCCGGTGGAGAGTTTTCAACAGGCGTTGTCCGCTCTGAGTACACTTCCTTCGAAATAGCTTTTTTGCAGGGCTTTTGCCGCGTCGGGCAACACCCGCTAATTGCGGGACTTTCGTTCCCCGGCCCCTTGCGACTCGGAGACCACTTGGCCACAATGCCCCCTGTCCGAAGGGGACAAGATCGTCCTACAGGGGAAGTTCCGCGTGCCGGTAAAAGTATCTTGCAGTGACTGTCATTTCCGCCGCGCGGGTCTGTGCGCGCTGCCTGGCGAGACACCCTGTCCTACGTTCCGCGCCGCCGTCGCGGGCGGGCAACTTCAGCCGCCCCGGCAGCCACGCCTCGTGCTCCGGCCGGCTGCACCGCTCGTTGCAACATCGGCCGCGGCCCTGTAGCCCCTTCCCCGGATGAACGCGATCGGTAGGCCGTAGCGGCTGCCGGGGGGCATGCGAGGGAGCTGGCATGCAAGGGAGGCTTCTCGGAAAGCGACTCTGCAACCTTCCTCATTCGTAGACAGCCGAAGGCGCCGCCCGAAAATCAAGCTACTTCCCTCATCGAGCCATTCCGCCCTCGCCGTGAACGTTCTCCGCAGGAAGTAGCCTAGAATCGGGGGGTGTCCACGCAACCCCCCCTCGAGGGGGCACACAAGAAGAGCCCCTGGACGCCGCGGCGCATCATCCTCGGCGTCATCGTGCTGTACCTCGTCGTCGTCGTGCTCGCCAATCGCAACCAGGTGGCGGTCAACTTCGTGTTCTTCAAGACGGAGGCCTCGCTCTTCGTCGTGCTCCTACTCGCGATCGCGCTCGGCTTCGTCGTCGGCTGGCTGTTCGACGACGTCCGCGCCCGCCGCGCACTCCGCCTCCGCGACAACTCGTAGCGCTAGCCCGGATCTTTCAGCTGGCGTGATCGTGGGGCGCTCGTCCGGGTCGTCAGGACGTGCGGGATTGGGGGCCGTACAGGCCGGGAGCCTGTGGGGCCCCTTCCCCGCACGGAGCGCACCGTCCGGGTGGGACCGCCCGACAGGGAAGAAACGGGCCCCACCCGGACGGGGAGCGCCCCTGGCGCGCCTTCGGTACGGTGATGCAACGCCCGCGCCAGATGAAAGATCCGGGCTAGAGCAGCGAGGCGAGGAGTGCGACGCCCTCGGCGATGCGCTCAGGCGTCTCGTAGCTGAAAGCGAGGCGCGCCGACGAGCGGCCGGCCGAGGCATTCGGAAAGAAGTCCGAGCCCCGCACGAACGTGACGCCGGCCTCGGTCGCTCGCGTCAGCAGCGCAGCCGCATCGACGTCGTCTGCGAAGTCGAGCCAGAGGAAGTAGCCACCCTCGGGCGAGCTCCAGCTCGTACCGGCGGGCATCTCGGCAGCGAGCGCCGCGAGCATCGCGTCCTTGCGGCTCTTGAGCAGTCCCCGCACCCGATCGAGATTCGGCTCGAACGCGCCGCGATGGATGAGCTCGTACACGATTGCCTGGGGAAGGAGGCTTGGCGATATGTACGTCGAGACGGCACGATCGTCGTAGGCCGCAACCAGCGCCTGTGGCACGACGAAGTACCCGATGCGCAGCCCCGGTGCCACGGTCTTCGAGAACGATGACGTGAACGTGACCCGTTCGCCGCCCTCGAGCTCGTGGATCGAGGGGAGCGGCTCGCCGTCGTAGCGGACGCGGCCGTAAGGGTCGTCCTCGAGGATCGGGAGATCGTGCTCGGCAGCGAGCTCGACGAGCCGGCGGCGGCGCTCCGTCCCGATCGTGCGGCCGGTCGGGTTCTGGAAGGTCGGGATCGTGTAGAGGAACGAGATCTCGCCTCCGCGACGCAGCTCAGTCTCGAGCGCGTCGAGGTCGAGCCCCTCGTCGTCCATTGCGAGTGGAACGATCTTCGCCTCGTCGCGCGCCAGGATCTTCAGCGGCCGGTCGTAGGTCGGCCCCTCGACGAGCACGCGGCCGGGCCGGAGAGCGAGCTGGACAGCCGCGTAGAAAACGAACCCCTGCAGACCGCCGGTTGTGAGGAAGACGCGACCGGCCTCGACGCCGTGCCGCTCTGCGAGCAACTCCCGCAGAGGACCGTAGCCACCACCCGTGCCATAGGACAGAATCGTGATTCCGTCCCGCTCGAGCGCGGCGCGCGCACAGTCGGCGATCAGCGCCTGATCGAGGCACTCCGGCGCCGGGGCGCCGCGCGCGAAGGAGATTGCAGCCATCGCTGCAGCGTACCCGGCCGCGCCCACTCGCCAGGATGAGAACCGGTGCTTTCCGAGAACGCCGATCCTGAGCGACAACTCACCGAACCGGCGCTCGTGACCCATGTCGTGTACCTTCTGCGGCGGAGGATCTCACCATGTCGACGTTCGTCATCGTTCACGGAGCCTGGGGTTCGCCCGCCGAAATGGAACCGGTGGTTGAGCCGTTGGAGTCGGCCGGCCACGCGGTGATCACCGTCGACCTGCCATGTGTCGACGCTGGTGCAACCTTGGAGCAGTACGCAGTTGCCCTGCGCACCGACCTCCCCGATGACCCGGCCGACGTTGTGCTGGTCGGTCACTCGTTCGGAGGCTTCACCGTTTCGACCATCGCCGCGGAGAACGTTGGCATCTCGGTGGTGTACGTCGCGGCCTGGGTACCGCAGCCGGGCGCATCGGTGATCGATCTCTTCCTGGGCAGCGATCCATTCGCTGACGGTGACGAGGATGCAGGAATCGCAGCCTTCGGGGGATTAATCGCCAGTGCTGGCGCTGGTCTGTGTGCCTTGGACATCGACCAGTTGGTCGCCACGGTCGATCCGTCCGAGCAGGACGCGACCCGGTCGTATCTCGAGCAGACACAGCGTCCCCAGGGCATCGCCGCGCTGCGCCAGAAGTGGAACGGCGATCTGCCGACCTCCGGCCGCCTCACCTACGTCGTGACCACCGCCGACACGCTCGTGCGACCGGAGGCCCAACGGGCGATGGCGGCATCAGTAGGCGCCGATGTCGTCGAAATCGACACGGGTCACTCGCCCTTCGGCGAGCAGCCCGCACGCCTTGCCGAACTGTTGATCGCCACGACCCGCTGATCTCCTAGCCGCCGGATCGAGGTCGCGTCGTCAGACGACGCAGCGTGATTGGCGAGCGATGGAGCGCAAGCGCCTGATGGAGCGCGTCCGAGGCCTCACGTGGGAGACCCGGGTCGAATCCATTGCTGTAGAGGCGCCGAGCGGAGGCGAACCGGCGTTCGCGGCGAACTTCGCCCTACTGCTACTGTTGTCCACAGGGAATCGGCGCTGTGCCGCCCCGGGAGATCAGCTTCTTTCGACTCTAGGCTCGGAACTTCGAGGATTAGGTAGTTCGAGGGCAGGTGGTCTCGAACACAATCCAAGGAGTAAAAACCGAATGCCAGATTCAACCTTTGCCTCGATTGGGCTGAGCGCGGACATCGTCCGGGCGCTTACAGCCCAGGGAATCGAGTCACCCTTCCAGA
>JANOUB010000516.1:0-3731 GCA_031416615.1 Thermoleophilia bacterium | reverse complement strand
ACGTCCGAGTGCAAGTTTCAGGTGAGGCTCGGCGCCCTCGATTGCATACCGCTCTGCGAGTGCATCGAGTAACGGGGCCGTCGCGTGAACGTAGAGCGCAGTCGGAAGCTCGGTGCTGACCGCTCTCAGCAGATCCTCCATTGCGCCGAAGGGCTCATCTGCGATTGCAAGCAGTACCGGCACGGTCGGTTCGCTGTAGAGCAGCACGACCTGCTCCAGTCGCCCGCCATGCTCCCAACCACACCAGCGGGTATAGGCCCAGTCGAAATCATCGAGATCGCCGAGCTCGTAGACGTGAGCTCGCGCGTTGCGCCGCAGGAACGCGGCGATCTCTTCTTTGTCCTCGAGTTCGACGACGCCCATCCAGTCGAGAGCGTAGTGCGCGGCGACAGGTTTCAACCTGTCGCCCGGGCTTCGGCCCCGCTGCGGTCGACGCTGCGCGTCGCCCTAGTGCAGCGTCTCTGAAGTCCCTTGATTATGTAAGGGAGTTGCGGTACAGTGGCGGTTATGGCGCGTGCCGCGGTCGCGATCGATTTGTCGCCGGAGGACGAGGCCGAGCTGCGGCGTGTGGTTCGCGCGTCCTCGAGCTCTCAGCAGCAGGCCTTGCGTGCGCGGATCGTGCTGCGGGCAGCCGAGGGAGCGACCAACCGCGATATCGCGCAGGAGGTCGGCGCGTCGCTTCCGACTGTCGGATTGTGGCGAGCGAAGTTCGCACGCGAGGGACGGGCGGGCCTGCGTGACCGGCCGCGCTCGGGCCGCCCTCGGCTGATCGACGATGAGCAGATCCAGCGCCTGCTGGCCAAGACGCTCGAGCGTCCAAGCGACGGCAGCAGCCACTGGAGCGTGCGGCGCCTGGCGGCGACCACCGAACTTTCGCCGGCGAGCGTGCACCGCATCTGGCGCGATCACAAGCTCAAGCCGCACCAGCTGCGGACGTTCAAGTTCTCCAGGGACCCGCGGCTGGTCGAGAAGGTGATCGATGTCGTCGGGCTCTACCTCGACCCGCCCGAGGGCGCGCTGGTGCTGTGTATCGATGAGAAGACCCAGATCCAGGCGCTCGATCGCACACAGCCGACGCTGCCGATGAAGCCCGGCAAGGCCGCGCGGATGACCCACGACTACAAGCGCAACGGCACCACCAGCCTCTACGCGGCGCTCGAGATAGCCAGCGGCGAGGTCACCGGCGCCTGCTACCCGCGCCACCGCCACCAAGAGTTCCTCGCCTTCCTCAACCGTGTCGTGCGCGCCTACCCGCGCCGCCCCCTGCACGTCGTCCTCGACAACTCGTCCACCCACTCGACCCCGGAGGTCAAGCGCTGGCTGCAGCGCCACAAGCGCGTCCATTTCCACTTCACCCCAACCAGCGCCTCCTGGATGAACATGGTCGAGATCTGGTTCTCGATCCTCACCAGCCAGCAGGTCCGCCGCGGCGTCTACCACGACGTCCCCGAACTGATCGCCGCGATCGACTTCTTCATCGACGGCTACAACGAGCGCGCTCAACCGTTCGTCTGGACCAAGACCGCCAACCAGATCCTCGCCAAAGCCATCAAACATCAACCCACTTCAGAGACGCTGCACTAGGAGCCGGTCACGTCGCGCTCAGCCGACGGCGTCGCCGGCGACCCGGCGGACTTCGTCGAGCGTCGTGATTCCTGCGATCGCAAGACGTACTCCGTCCTCGCGAAGCGTGAACATGCCCTGGGAGATTGCCATCGCTTCGATCTCGCGCGTGGGTGCGCCAACGAGCATGGCGATCTCGTCCGTCATCGTCAGTACCTCGAACAGCGGCACGCGACCTCGGTACCCGGTGTCGCCGCACTCGGAGCAGCCAACAGCCTTGAACAGGTTCAACTCACCGTAGGTCTCCGGCACGCGGAGGGCTCTCAGTACGGCCGGATCCGGCGTCGTCGGCTCGCAGCACGCCTGACAGACTCGACGCGCGAGCCGCTGACCGATGATGCAGTTGATCGATGTCGCAAGGATGCTGCGCTCGATCTGCATGTCGGTGAGCCGCTGGATCGCCGACGCCGCCGTCTGCGCGTGGAGCGTCGTCAGGACGAGGTGGCCTGTCATCGCCGCTCGAAATGCGATCTGCGCGGTCTCTTCGTCGCGCACCTCCCCGACGAGGAGCACGTCCGGGTCGGAACGCAGCACTGTTCGAAGGCCGGTGGCGAACGTGAGCCCTGCTCTCGGGTTGACTTCGATCTGATCGAGGCCTGCGGCGCGATACTCGACCGGATCCTCGATCGTCGTCAACTGGCGGTCAGGAGTATTGAGGACCTGTAGACACGTGTAGAGCGTCGTCGTTTTGCCCGACCCCGTCGGCCCGACGACGACAATGGCACCGAACGGCTGGGAGATAGCGTGTTCGAGGGCGGCGCGGCTCCGGGGCCACATACCTAGCGCATCGAGCGACTCCGGTGCTTCGCCCTGCGAAAGGATACGCAAGGTGACCTTCTCCCCGTGCGTCGTCGGCAGAATCGCGATGCGTACATCGATCGACTCGTTGCCCCGTTTGATCGAGACACGACCGTCCTGCGGAGCACGCCGCTCGGCGATGTCGAGCCCACCCATGATCTTGAGCCGGCTCGAGACCGCTGCACCCTGGGAGCCTGCGATCGAGGTCAGCTCGCGCATGACGCCGTCGACGCGGACCCGGACGAACAGCCGCCGCTGCTGTGGCGTGAAGTGGATGTCGGAGGCGCCGAGGTCGAGTGCCTTCGAGATCGACCGGTTGATGAAGACGACGGCCGGCGTGTCATGATTCAGGTCGAGAACGGTCGCGTCGTCCTCCGTCTCGTGCGCGTCGGTGACGACCTCCTCGATCGAGATCGAGGCGCCGTCGTTGATCTTGGTTATCGCGAGGTCGATCACCTCGGGCGTCGCTACGCAGACGCGCACCGGCATCCCGAGCGCCAGTCGGAGCTCGTCCGAGAACATGACGTTCGTCGGGTCGGCGACCGCGACGAGCACGCTGCCGTCGTCGAGGAAGCGGATCGGCAGCGCCCGGTAGCGGCGCGCCAGGTTTTCTGGCAGCAAGGCCGCCGCCTCGATCTCGATCGACGCGACGTCGAGCTCGACGAAGTCGAGCTCGTGCTGCTCGGCCAGAACCCGCGAGACCGCGGCGCGGGTCGCGAAGCCGTTCTCGACGAGGATCTCGCCGAGGCGTACCTCCGGCTTGAGGCGCTTTTCGGCGAGAGCAAGTTCGAGCTGCTCGGGTGTCAGGGCCCCGTCGCGCACGAGGAGCGTTCCGAGCGCAGGCCACGGGTTCCTGGCGGCTTCCATGCTTCGCGTATCGGCAGGCAGACTCCGTTGGATGAGTGACATTCGGCGTGCCAGACCCGAGCAGGGGACACCTGAGCCTGGATCCACCGTTTTGCGCGGGCGTTGCATCTCGTCCGACCCGCCAGGCCGCTCCCCGTCCGGCTGGGGCCCGTTTCTTCCCTGTCGGGCGGTCCCACCCGGACGGTGCGCTCCGCGCGGGGACGAAGTGATGAAGGCTCCCGGCCTGCATCACTCCTTCCCCGCACGTCCTGACGACCCGGACGAGCGCCCCGCGATCACGCCAGATGAAAGATCCGGGCTAGGCGCCGACGACGACGACGGCGTGGGCGCCGTGCAGCTGTGACGTGCGCAGGCCGTCGAGCGGGCCGACGATGCGGATGCCGAGGTCGCGCCCGAGCCGCCGGCCTTCTCCCTCGAAGCCCCTGCGGTACATCACGAGGTTG
>JANOUB010000515.1:0-4749 GCA_031416615.1 Thermoleophilia bacterium | reverse complement strand
GCCTCCCTCTCGTTCTCTCCGACCGAGTCGGGGCAGCGCCTGACTTACTCCGGAGCGGGGAGAACGGCTATCTCGAGGCTGCCGGCGACGTGGACGCCGCGGCGGCCGCGCAGAGGGCGACCGCGGCTGACCCGTCGCTGCGCCGTCGCTTTGGTGCCCGCTCCCGCGAGATCGTCGCATCGTGGGGCTATGACCCCAGCGTCGAGAGCTTCGTCGAGATCGTGAAGGCTGCCGCCGCCGATCGGCGACAAGGACCCGAATCAGAATGATTGCAGTCGGGAGAGGAACCTGTTGTCGGCGCGACAGCCCGGCATGCCCGCGGTGCCCAGATATCGGCATGCCAATGTCAAAAGGAGGCACGAGTTTTGACATTTCCGGTCCGGACGTTTCGGGGAGGCGGGAAGGTACGTTGGCTTGCCCCTCAGGCGGGTGGCGCATCCGGGACGGGCATGCGCCCGTCCCCTACGGGTTTCCGGTCGAAGCGCCCTGGCGGCCGCCCGGCGGGTCGGGGTCGTACCGGCGCAGCACCGCGAGTGCCGGCCGGTAGACGTGTAGGAGATCGCCAGGCTCGGCCATGCCCCAGACGACGCGGTAGGTCGGCGCCAGAATCCCGCCCGCGTACCGTTCCGGAAACTGCTCGCCCGAGAGCGTCAGGCGTGTCGAGAGCGCGATCGCGACGAGGCCAAGAGCCGCGAAGAGGGTGGCGTACGCGATCGCGACAGGTCGCCACCGCCGGCCGAGTACAGCGCCGTAGCCGAGCAGGAAAGGGAACAGCGGCAGCACGAATCGCGTCGCGTCGGACGGCCACGCGAAGAGAACGACGAGCGATCCGATCACCCACCCGTCGACGGGGCCGAGGCAGCGTCTGCGGGTGACGATCACGGTGACTATCGCGAGGAGTGCGACTGCGCCGATCGCGACCAGGAACGGAGACACGGTGTCGATCTTCGATTCGGGGATGTTGCCGACAGCGGCCCCGAGCATCTCGAGCAGATCGCGTCCCTCGCGGGCGCCCGATCGGAGAGGCCCCTCTCTCCAGCCGCCGGAGAGCTCATCGAGGTACCGGGGCGTGGATGCGAGAGCAAGGGCTGCTCCGGCGACGACGGTGATCACAGCGACCACGCGAGACCGGCTGGAGCGGAACGCCAGGACGACAGCGGGGGCAAGCGCAATCCCCGCTGTTCGCACGAAGCAGGCCGCAAGGGCAAGGACGATGCCTCCAACGAGCACGGACCCGCGCCCGTCGGCCGCTGAGATCGTGAGAAGCGCCAGCGCGGCCGCCGCGAGGCCATAGAAGACGACCTCTGACATCGGCATGACCGCGTGCTTCGCGATGGCTGACGACAGAAGCGTCAGTGCGCAGACCGTTCCGGTCGCAACCTCACCGAGATCGAGGCCTCGCCGGAGAACGACCCAGAGAGACGCGGTCGCGAGGGCGAGGAACGCGAGGTTGAGAGCAACGATCCCCCAGGGGGTGGCTAGTCCGACGGTGTCGAGCCCGGCGACGAGCAGCGGATAGCCGACCGGAAAGGATGGCGTGCCCGTCGGGCGCGTCCCGTTCCCGTCCGCGATCGACGACGCGATCTGCAGGTACGAGGACGAGTCCGTGTCGAGCCGCAGGGGGCTCGCAAGCTGCACCAGGTAGACGGCCGCGAGCGCGACGAGAGCAGCGGGGAGCGCGCGCGAGCGGACGGATGTGCTCGGTCTTCGCACGAGCCGGAGATCCTACGTCGGCGCGGTGCCGCCGTGGATGGCCTCGCCGTACACGCTCTGCTGCAGATCGACCACTTTTCGCCACGACCACGCGTCGGCCACTTCCCTGGCTCGCTGACCGTACCGCTCCCGGAGGGCGGGATCGCCGAGCAAGCTCTCGAGCCCCGCGCGTACGGCTTCGCCGTCGAAGCGGATGATGAGCGCCCCGTCGGGGCCGAGCAGCTCGGCGACACCGCAACGGTCCGTGAGCAGGATCGCCTTGCCCGCCGCGGCCGCCTCGGCCGCGACCATGCCGAAGTTCTCGTGCGCCGACGCCAGCGCCACCACGTCGGCGTCGGCGTATGCCCTCAACACCGCGTCGTGCGCGAGCGGCCCGACGAGGTGCACGCGCTCGGCGACGCCGAGCTCAAACGACAGTCGATGCAGCTGTGCCGAGGCGCCGTGGCCGTCGTCGGGCCCGACGATCGCAAGGTGGGAGCCTCGAATACCGGCGACCGCGCGAACGAGCAGGTCGAGGCCCTTCCCGCTCGCGATCCTGCCGACCGAGAGGACGAGGGGCGCATCGGTGGAGATCCGAAGAAGCGAACGCAGCGCTCCCGGCGTGGCGGCCGGAATGTCGGGAAAGCCGTTCGGGCGCAGGGCGATCCGGTTGGGGGCGACGCCGCCGGCGATGTACTCGTCCCTCTCGATACGCGAGCAGGCGAGCAGCCGGGCGGCGCCTGCCGGCACATGGCGGAAGACGCTGGCGTCGAGAGCCCGCTTGAGGCCGACCTTCCGGAGTTTCGGCTCGAACATGCCGAGTGCTTCGAACACATACGGGATACCGCGGGCGAGGCACCAGGCGGCGACCATCGTCCCGACCGGGTCGCGGAAGCCGAAGACGTGCGCAACGTCCGGCCGTGGCCTTCGCTCGAGCCACAGGGGCAACGTCGGTGTGACTCCCATCCACCGGTAGCTGACAGGCGTCGCTGCGTACACGATCGTCGACCCCTCGTGTTCCTCGATCCGTGTCCGCCGCGAGCGTGGCCCCCGAGCCGACATCAACGACGTGGTCACGATGTCCACCGTGGAACCGGCCTCCACGAGGCCTGTCGCGAGCTCGCGCATCACCGGAATGGGCCCCCCGAACGCCGTCGCAGGCCAGTACGCCGGCGCGGCGAACAGCACGTGCAAGGGCCTACCACGTTTGTTCACGGGATAGACGTTAGCCTTGGCGGGTGCCGTCGCGACCTCGCGCCCGTCAGCGCCTCCTCGTGCTCAACCAGTACTACTGGCCGGGCGTCGAGGCGACCGCGAACCTGCTCACCGAGCTGTGTGAAGGCCTCGCGGGCACTTATGACGTCGACGTTCTCACCGGCGTGGTGCATGAGCACGAGCACGATCCCCGCGTGCTCGAGCGGAACGGCGTTGCGATCCGGCATGTCCGCTCGACGGCGTACGACCGCACAGGGCTCGCCGCACGGGCTGTCAACTACTTCACCTACCTCGGCAGTGCCCTCGGCCGCGGCCTCGTCGCCAGGCCTCCGGACGTCGTTCTCTGCAT
The DNA here is from genome assembly GCA_031416615.1 of Thermoleophilia bacterium. Lineage (GTDB taxonomy): Bacteria > Actinomycetota > Thermoleophilia > Gaiellales > Gaiellaceae > Gaiella. The sequence continues at coordinate 1,493 of JANOUB010000515.1, read as the reverse complement.
GACAGACCCGCCGATGGTCGGCGCCGTCGGTCTCGCGCTGGCCCGCCGATTCCGCGTCCCGCTCGTCGTCGTCTGCCAGGACGTGTTCCCCGAGACGGCGGTGAAGCTTCGGCGCCTCACGAACCCCGTGGCTGTCGGCGTTCTCCAAAGGATCGTCCGCTTGTATCTTCGCCGTGCGGATCGCGTCGTCTCGATCGGCGAGACCATGAGTCGGCGGCTCATCGCCAAGGGTGCCCCTCCGGGCCGGATCGTCGTGATCCCGAACTGGGTCGACCCGCACGAGATTACGCCGCAATCGCGGAACAACCCGTGGGCGCAGGAGAACGGTCTCGCCGGTCGCTTCGTGGTCATGCACTCGGGCAACGTCGGCCACGCGCAGGACCTCGAGACGCTCGTGCGCGCTGCCGTGCTGCTGCATGACCTCGACCGGCTCGAGATCGTGATCGTCGGCTTCGGCGCCCGCCATGCGGCGGTGCTCCGGCTCGCGAAAGACCTCGGCGCCACAAACGTGCGGTTTCTTCCCTACCAGCCGCGGGAGGTGCTGTCGGAATCGCTCTCGGCCGCCGACGTCCACTACCTCGGCCTCGCCCGCGGCCTTGCCGGCTACGTCGTGCCGAGCCGCATCAACGGCATCCTCTCCGCTGGACGGCCCGTCATCGTCTCCGCGGACGCGGAGAGCGAGGCGGCGCAGCTCGTCCACGCCGCGGGGTGCGGTCTCGCCGTGCCGCCAGGCAATCCAGCGGCAGTGGCGGAGGCGATCCGCCGAGCGTACGCCGGCGACGTCGATCTCGCCGGGTTCGGCGCGGCCGGACGCGAGTGGATCGAGCGTCACCGTGGGCGGGAAACGGCCATCGCCCGGTATCGGGAGCTGCTCGAAGAGCTCCTTGGAGCCGGGAGCCGGAAAGCCGAATGATCGCCAGGTGCAGCCGCGGAGCGGGCTGCGCTCTTCCATCCGGGATCCCCTGAGCCCGACGCCGCTACCCTCTCCCTCCGTGACTGCAGTTCTCTTCACCTGCGCCGGGCAGCGCGTCGACATCGTGACCGCCTTCGGCCTTGCAGGTGCCACCACGATCGCATCCGACCTCGACCGGTTGGCTCCCGCGCTCTACCACGCCGATCATCTGGCCCTCGTGCCGCGGGTCGACGACCCGGGGTATCTGCCGGCGCTCGCGGCCCTCGTCGCCGAGTATGACGTGCGGCTCGTCGTGCCGCTGACCGATCTCGACCAGGGGATTCTTTCCCTCAACCGTTCGGCACTCGCACCGGCCCTGGTTCTCGCCCCGCCGCCCGAGGTGTGCGCGACGATGGGCGACAAGTATCTCGCTCATGCCTTCTTCGGGGCCAATGGGATCGCGAGCCCCCGGAGCTGGCTGCCCGCAGCCGTGCCGAACGACGCTCGCTATCCGCTGCTCGTCAAGGTGCGCGAAGGGTTCGGCTCGCGTCACATCTATCGCGCCACCGACGCCGATGAGCTCGCGTTCTTCCTGCGGCAC
>JANOUB010000514.1:0-2284 GCA_031416615.1 Thermoleophilia bacterium | reverse complement strand
GTCGGCGCGCCTGCTCCGCGACGATCCGGCCGCGGTCGTCGCTGCGCACCGCGCGTACTTCGACGCCGGGGCCGAGGTGGCGATTTCGGCGAGCTACCACGCGAGCTATGGCGGGTTCAGCGGGGCGGGCTTCACGGACGCTGAGACCACGGAGCTCCTCGCCCGCAGTGTCGCCCTTGCCCGTGAGGCACAGCCGTCCGACCGGCGTACGTTCGTCGCGGGGTCGGTGGGCCTGTTCGGTGTCGTGTGGGCGAACGGAACCGAGTACACGGGCGACTACGCCGCCGCAACCGACGACATGATCGCAGCCGAGCAGCGCGCCCGGATCGCCGCCGTCACGGCCGGCGGGCCCGACCTGCTCGCGATCGAGACGATCCCGAGCGGCCGCGAGGCCGACATCCTCGGCGAGCTCCTCACGGAGGTGGACGTCGAGGCATGGGTGACGTTCTGCTGCCGGGACGGCGCCCATCTGAGCGACGGCACCCCGCTCGACGACGCCATCCGGGCGGTGACCCGCACGAAGCGACCGGTGGCCGTCGGCGTGAACTGCACGCCGCCACAGCACATCGCCTCGCTGCTCGACCTGGCGCGCGGCGCGACCGACCTTCCGCTCGTCGTCTATCCCAACTGGGGCCGGGTCTGGAGCGGGGACACGTACGAGTGGCATGGGGCCGGCGTGGGTGGGTTCTCGCGCGACCTCCTCGACGACTGGCGACGACGGGGAGCTGTGGCGATCGGCGGCTGCTGCGGCATCGGGCCGGCGGCGATCGCCGACATCGCGACCTGGGCGAAGGACGTCACCGGCTGAGACAATACGGCTGGAGTCGCGCTCACGAGCCGTAATCGGGCGGGGCAGCATGCGAAGGCGTAATCCGTAAGCCGGCCGTGACGAGGCGGAGATCCAGCGAACTCCCGCTGCCAGCACTCCGGGCAGAACACGATCGCCTTCCGGCGCCGGGTGCTGCTCAGGCGTCGTGGTCGGCTGGGAGGGAATCCTGACGGCTTGCGTTCAGGATTGTGAGGAAGACGAGCGTGAGTCCGAGGACGGGCATCAGGATCGTCCAGATGCTCGCGAGCAGTCCTGCGGCTGTTCCGACGACGACGAGCGCGATCGACAGGCTCGGGCGAGCGGTCGCTCGGAACACGCCTAGCAGCACCAGCACGCCGCCGCCCCAGAGCGTGGGCAGCCAGAAGAGGAGGGGCAGCGGCTCATCGAGACGGGCGACGAGCTCCGCGACTCCCAGGATGAGGAAGCCACCGCCAACGATTGCCCCGAGAATGCGCGTCGCTCGCGATATGCGCTCTTGGGACATCGGGCGACAGTACACACCTGGGTGGCGAAGGGCCGGATGGACGATTACGGCGATTACACCGTGTAGGGTCGCTGCCTGATCTCTTCAACCGACGGGAGTGTTTCCGTGGCGGATTCAACTGGCGCGTATTTGCACCAACCTGAAAAGGGTGAGCTCCGTTGGATGGGTGAGACGTCTACCTTCTTTCTTGCCACCGGTGAGCAGACCGCCGGGACGTTCACCCTGGTTGACGAGCGGGCGAAACGGGGAGAGAGCGTCCCGCTTCACCTGCATCGGGATGACATGGAGTCGTTCTATGTGGTTGAAGGCGAGGTCACGTTCTACATCGGCGACAAGCCAGGGGTTCGGGCAGGTGCCGGTTCGTTCGCCCACCTGCCCGGCGGCACCGTTCACGGCTTCCGCATCGAATCGGAAACGGCGCGCTACCTGATTTTCACGACGCCGCGTCATGGGCAGTTCTACCGGGCGATTACCTTGCCATCGCGACCAGGTGGGTTGCCGCCGCTGGAGTCGATCGACGGGTCGCAGATCGAGAAGGCCTGCGAGGAGTACGGCATCGAGTTCGTCGGTCCGTTGCCTGAGGAAAACTGACAGCGAATTGACCTGACAGTCGCGCTAGCTTCGGATGGCCGCGCAGGAGCGCCACGCGTAACTACCCGGACATACCGCTCCCGCTGCCAGCACTCCGGGCAGAACACGAGCAGTTCGCCCGTCCCGTCTGACTCGACTCGCCATTCGTCGTCGGGGTTCTCGTCGGGGCGAGGCTACGTGCGCTCGTGACCTGCTAGCGCCGCCGCGACGGTTTTAGGTCAGACTGAGCTGCCGGGTCTTGGATACCGCCGATTCAGGACACGGTCGCGATCGCCCTGAGAGCGTCCGACAGCGGCGCTTCTCCTGCCAGAAAGCGTCCGTCGTCTAGCCAGATCGTGTCGATGCCGATCGCGCGTAAGAACCGGATGCGTTCGTCGCTG
>JANOUB010000513.1:0-6929 GCA_031416615.1 Thermoleophilia bacterium | reverse complement strand
GACGGTCGCGAATGCCAGCTCGAGCCCTGCTTCAGTGCGCTCGAGCGCCACCTCCATCCAGGCCTGCCACTCCTCGTGCGTCAGCGGCTGGATGATCGGCAGCCAGCGCCAGATGCGGGGATCCCGTGACGCTTCGTAGAGGTCGTCTGCGTGCCGTGGTGCAAGCGGCTCGAGCCGCACGATCTGGCCCTCGAGCGTCGGTGTCGTCCATCTCTCCACGCGTGCGGGACAGTACACTCGAGGCATGCCTATCTACGAGTATGCGTGCATGGAGTGCGAGGATCACTTCGACGAGCTCGTCCGCAGCGACGAGCAGGTCATCACCTGCCCGTCCTGCAACGCCACCGATGTCTTGAAACAAATCTCTGTGTTCGCCGTTCACGGTGCCTCCGCGAAGCCGTCGTTCGGTGGCTCCGCAGGTGGCTGCTGCGGCGGCTCCTGCGGCTGCAGCTGAGGCTGAGGCTGCGGCTGAGGCGACGCCGACGCCAGGCTTCAGCCTGGCGTCACCCGGACCGTCGGCGCGCGCTCGTCGCCAGGCTGAAGCGGCCTGACGGCAGGCACGTCGCCGCCGCACGTCTGGCGCCCGCTGCAGCTCGGCGTCGGCGCCCATCCGGCGACCCACCTACACTGGCCGCTCGATGGATGCCGCTGCCCGTGCCGAGGCTCTCGCCGCGTATGCAGCCGACACCGCAGGCTGTGTCCGCTGTCCTCTCGCCGAGACACGCACGCAGGTCGTGTTCGGCTCGGGCAATCCCGACGCCGAGTTGATGCTCGTCGGTGAGGCTCCCGGCTTTCACGAGGATCACACGGGGCTGCCGTTCGCCGGACAGGCGGGCGAACTGCTTGGACGGCTGCTCGCGGGCATCGGTCTCGACCGCGCCGACGTGTACCTCGCGAACGTACTCAAGTGCAGGCCGCCGCAAAACCGCGACCCGCTTGACGAGGAGATCGCGGCCTGCGAGCCACATCTGTTCCGCCAGATCGAGCTCGTTCGACCCCACGTCGTAGCGACCCTGGGGAACTTCGCGACCAAGCTTCTCTCCGGTCGGTCGTTCGGGATCACACGGGTGCACGGCCAGGAACATGAGTTGACGCTCGGCGGCACCAACGTCCTTCTGTACCCGCTCTATCATCCCGCGGCGGCTCTCTACACGCCCTCGATGCTGCAAGCTCTGGAGGACGACTTCTCACGGCTGCCGGGCCTGCTAGGCAGGACGATTCCCGTGCCTGCGCCGGTCCGTCCGCTGTCCGCAGCACAGCCGGAGCACGCCGAGCAAGTCGAGGACGCCGCCCTGGCGGTCGGCGCGACGCAGCTTGGCCTCTTCTAGTGCGGTGTCCCGCAGCATTGCGCCTGTTTGCCCCACAGGCTGGTGGACGTTCCGGCCGCTCCCGGGACAGGCTGCGCCAGTCCCCTACGGGGTTTCCGGTCGAACGTTTCGGGACGAGGCACTGATGATTGAGCGCACGACGCTGTCGGCGTCCGAGACAGAAGCGTTCGGGGCGCAGCTTGCCGGGCTGCTCCGACCCGGCGACGTCGTCCTTATCCGTGGCGAGCTCGGTGCCGGCAAGACGACCCTCGTCAGAGGAGCCTGTCGGTCGCTCGGCATCGAGGAGCCGGTGACGAGCCCCACGTTCACGATCGGGCATCTCTACCGCGGAACGAGGACTGTCGCTCACCTCGACCTCTACCGCTTCGTCGGGCTCAGCGCTGCGGAGTGGGGCGACCTCGAACCGTATTTTGACGGCACGATTGCGTTCGTCGAGTGGCCCGACGCAGGTCTTGGCGCCCTCCCGGCGGCGCGGGTTTCCCTCGTGCTCGAGCACGTCGCTCCCGACGAGCGGCGCATCACAGTCGACAGCGCCGACGGAACGCTGCTAGAAGATCTCGAGCGTGCTGATCCTGGCGTTCGACACCGCAACTGACCTCGCCACGAGCGCGCTCGTGGCCGATGGCGAGACCCTCGGCGAGCGCACGACGCGGCCCCAGTTGCTCCTCGCGGACGTGGACGCCCTCTTCGCCGCCGCCCAGCTCGTGCCCTCCGATCTCACCGCGATCGTCGTCGGGACGGGGCCCGGCAGCTTCACCGGGACGCGGATCGGGCTCTCCATTGCGCGCGGACTCGCTCTCGCACTCGACCTCCCCGTCGCGGGCGTCTCGACCCTCGAGGCCCTTGCTGCGCGCACCGAGCACGCTTTTCCGATCATTGACGCTCGGCGCGGGGAGGTCTTCGTTCTCGGGCCGCACGCTGTTTCGCCCGAGGACGTCGTGCTGCCAGCGGGGAGTGTCTGCATCGGCAGCGGCGCCCGCCGCTACCGCGATCTCCTCATGGCCCGTGGAGCGGACGTGCCTCCCGACGACTCCGACCTCCATGTGCCACGCGCCTCGCTCCACGCTTCGATCGCGACCTCGTTCGGTCCGGGTGACGCCGTCGCGCCGGTGTATGTGCGCGATCCCGACGCGAACAAGTGGCCCGGATGAGCTTCTCGCTGCGCCGGCTCGAACTCGCCGATCTGGACGCGATCGAGAGAATCGAGCGTGCCTCGTACCCGACGCCATGGTCCCGCTCGATGTTCGTCAGCGAGCTGGCGAAGCCGAGCTCCCTCTCGATCGCCGCCGTCACGCCCGACGAGCAGCTGGTCGGATACCTGGTGCTCTCGCGGTACGTCGACGCGTGGCACGTGATGAACGTCGCCGTCGAGTCGGAGCACCGGCGCCTCGGGATTGCCTCGGCGATGCTTGGCTACCTGTTCGAGGTCACACGGGGCGACGCCGAGCGCGGCTATACGCTGGAAGTACGCATTTCGAATCTCGCCGCGATCGGCCTGTACGAGAGCTTCGGCTTCGCATCGCGCGGCGTCCGACGCGGTTACTATACTGACAACAGAGAAGATGCGTTGATCATGTGGAAGGACGCCGACCAGCTGGAGCTGGCGACGGTGCAGGAGCCAACAACACCATGAGTCTGGAACTACCGTGATGCTGGGAATTCAGTGATTCTGGGAATCGAAACGTCATGTGACGAAACGGCGGCCGCGGTCGTCACGGCAGACGGCCAGGTGCTCTCGTCGATCGTCGCTTCACAGGCGGAGCTCCACGCCCGCTACGGCGGCGTTGTGCCAGAGGTCGCGTCGCGCCGTCACCTCGAGCTGATCGGTCCGGTCATCCGCGAGGCACTTGTCGAGGCGGGGGTGGGACTCGGCGACATCACAAGGATTGGGGTGACGTGTGGCCCTGGTCTCATCGGTGCCCTCCTCGTCGGCCTCTCGGCGGCCAAGGCGATCGCCTGGTCGCGGGATATCCCGCTTGTGCCGGTCGATCACCTCCAGGGGCATGTCGCGTCGCTCTACCTCGGCGCGACTCCCGTCGAGCCGCCCTTCGTCTGTCTGCTCGCAAGCGGCGGTCACACGCAGCTCCTGGCCGTGCATCGACACGGGTCATTCGAGCGGCTCGGCTCGACACTCGACGACGCCGCCGGCGAGGCGTTCGACAAGGGCGCCCGACTCCTCGGGCTCCCATACCCGGGCGGTGCGGGAATCGATGCTCTGGCCCGGCAGGGCGATCCCGATGCGTTCCGCTTTCCGGTGGCACGAGTGCCGGGTCTCGACTTTTCCTTCTCCGGCGTCAAGACCTCGCTCCTCTACACCGTCCGTGACCTCGGCGACGCCGGTCTTGCAGAGCGCCGCGCTGATCTTGCGGCGTCGTACCAACGGGCGATCGTCCGGGCTCTCACCCAGCGTCTCCGTCAGGCCGCCGAGACCACAGGCATCGATCGTGTTGCCGTCGTCGGGGGTGTGGCCTCGAACACCGAGCTCCGCGCGGCTCTGCCGGATGCAGCCCTGGCGCCGCTCTCGCTGTGTACCGACAACGCCGCCATGATCGCCTCTGCCGCCCGGTTCAGCGACCCACTTCCGTCGACCGAGACCCTCATCCTGGATGCGTATGCCTCGGCTGCCTGAGGCTGAGGCTAGGTTCTCTCGCGTGCGGACGATCGGCGCAGTGTCTGTCGCGGCGGCGACGCTCCTTCTGGCCGGGGGCGCAAGTGGCGCCGCCGACGAGCCCGCATCGGCTGCCGCCGGCTGGGAGAGCCTGCTCGGCGACCGGCCGTCCCCTCAGCTCGGTGGGCGCTGGATCGTCGTGCTCGAGAAGCCCTCTCTGGCCACAAGGGTCGTGGAGGCCGGAGGTGTCGCAACCGAGGAGCAGGAGCGCGGGTGGACTGCCGCTGCGCGGAGCGCCCAGCGCGCCGTCATCGCGAGGCTCGCATCTCGCGGAGCCCCGATCGAGCCTGAACATGCGTACTACCGCGTCTTCAACGGGTTTGCCACCTCGCTCGACGCCCGCTCTCTCGCGATCGTCGTGCGCGATCCCGACGTCCAGGGGGTGTTCCCGGTGAGAGCGGCGATTCCGGCTGCGGTCGACCCGAGCCGTGTCGACGACATCTTCGAGGCCGCCGGCGGCCGCCGCGCGGACGTCGGGATTCCCGGATTCTCGGGTGCCGGTGTCACCGTGGCACTCCTTGATACGGGTGTCGACGTCGTCCACCCGTACATCCGCGGTGCGCTTCTGCCCGGCCTCGACGTGCTCGACCCCGGTGGCGATGCGAGTGCCCGTCAGAACCCGACGGCTCCCGGCAGGCCCGAGCGCCACGGCACCGAGATGGCGGGCCTCGTCGTCGGCTCGGGAGGTCCTGAAGGGCTTGCCGGCGTCGCCCCCGGGGCATCATTGCTACCGATCCGGGTCGCCGGCTGGCAGCCCGATACGTCCGGTGGCGTCTCCGTCTACGGCAGGACGGACCAGCTTCTTGCCGGGATCGAGTTGGCTGTGGATCCGAACGAGGATGGAGATGCGCACGACGCCGCTCGCGTGGCTCTCGTGGGAGTGGTGGAGCCGTTCGCCGCGTTCACTGACGGTCCGCTCGCGCTTGCCGCCGCAGGAGCCTCCGCACTCGACTCACTCGTGGTCGCAGCCGCCGGCAACGATGGTCCCGCGGGGCCGGCCTACGGCAGTATTGGCGGGCCAGGCGGGGCGCCCGCGGCCCTCACGGCCGGCGCCATCGATACGAGGCGCCGGAACCCCACCGGTCACGTACTTCTCCTCGCTGGGCTTCGGGTGCTCGTCTCCGGCGACCAACCCCTCGGCGGCGTCGTGGCTCCGGACATCTCGGTGTCTGCCCCTGTCGTTGCGCTCGCCCGCACCGCCCAGGCCGTCGTCGGTGCCGCGGGTGGCCTCACCCGTCTTTTCGACAAGGCCGGGTACAGCCGCGTTGGCGGGGCGGCGGTACTCCTCCCGCGCGGGACAACCTCGCCAGAGGCTGTGCGCGAGGTGGTGGTGGCCGGCGCGCGAGCGGTGCTCGTCGACGGTCCGCTGCCGGCCGGATCGCTCGGGACCGACGGGCCCGTCGAGGTTCCAATCCTCGGGCTCTCCGCGATCGACGCCAGGGCTGTGCGTGCGGCGCTGCGGCGTCAGATCCCCGTGACCCTCGCCGTCGGCGCCGCAGCGTTCGACGCAAACGCCGGACGTGGCGATGCGGCGCCGTTCTCATCGGAGGGGCTTGCCTTCGACGGCGGCCAGAAGCCCGAGGTGAGCGCTGCCGGCATCGGGCTCGCGACGGCCGACCCGGGTCGGAACGAGGATGGTGCTGCCCGGTACGGCACGATCAGCGGCTCGAGCGCAGCGGCGGCGCTCACCGCCGGGGCGGCGGCCCTGCTCGCCCAGGCGCGCCCGGATCTCGACGCTGCGGGCCTGAAACAGGCGCTCGTCGCATCATCCCGACGTGCGGGTGGAGCGGCGGCGGGCACCGTCGACCCGTCCGGGGCAGCGGCAGTCGAGCTCGTTGCCGATCCGCCTACCGTCGGCCTTGGCGTCGCGTTCGCGGAGAACGCGGAGGTCGGGCGGTTCGTGACGTTGCGGAACGTCAGCCGGCGTCCACTCGACGTCACGATCGAACCGGGAACCGCTGATGCGGCCGACATTGCGGTCGACATCATTCCACGGGCCGCGAGGTTGCGACCCGGAGCGTCCGTGCAGATCGCCGTCTCGGCGACGGTGCCGCTCCTGCCGCGAGCGCCGGCCGCGCTCCGGGGTGTGCTGCGCGTGAAAATCCGGAACGGTGCCGTGCTGCAGGTGCCATGGACGATTGCGGTGCCGCTCGCAGTGCCCGATCTGATCCCGAGTGCCCGCCTCTCGAGCCAGACCTTCGAGCCCTCGGACGTCGAGCCCGCGGTGTTGACCATCGTCGCCGGACGCGTCGATGGTACCGCCGAGCGGCCGCAACTGTTGCCGCTCGAAGAGCTGAGTATCGATCTCTACCGGAGCGATCGGCGTGTCGGTCGTCTCGCGCTCGTGCGCGACTTGCTGCCGGGACGCTACTCGTTCGGCATCACGGGACGCGGCGTGAACGGAAGGCGCCTGCCGCCGGGTGCGTACGTGCTGCGCCTCACTGCCATCCCGGTCGGTGGCGGCGACGCGGACGTGGAGCGGGTCCCGTTCGCCATTCGGTAGGCGACGGACGCATGCCAGCCCCGGCGTCGAGCGGAGTCACCACGATGTGTCAGGCTCAAGCTGGCCCGTTGGGAGACCAAGCGCTGTTGGATGCGGCTTCCGCGTCCGGATGGCCACGGTATAGTCGTCCCGTCGTGAGCGAAGGTGTCCACGCATGAGCGCTGCCGCCCCTCCGCCAACGCACCTTCGCGAGAACCCGTTCGAACTTGCGCAGGCGCAGTTGCGCAGCGTCGGCGAAACGTTTGCCGTCGACCCGAACCTGATTCGGATCTTGTCCCACTGTAAGAAGGGCGTCGAGGTCTCGGTGCCCGTGCAGATGGATGACGGTTCGGTGCAGGTGTTTCAGGGCTACCGCGTTGTCCACAACATGACCCGAGGCCCCGCAAAGGGCGGGATCCGCTACCACCCGGCCGTGACGCAGGACGAGGTG
>JANOUB010000512.1:0-3913 GCA_031416615.1 Thermoleophilia bacterium | reverse complement strand
CTGTCCGGTGAGCGGCCACATGCGCCTCTACAGCGACCTCGCGAGCTGGTTTCACCTGCTCACGAGCCCTGCCGACTACGCCGGTGAGGCGGCACGATACCGCTCGCTGATCGACGCGGCGTGCCCCGGTGCGCGGACGCTGCTCGAGTTGGGCTCCGGTGGCGGGAACAACGCCTCACACCTCCGCGAGCACTATGCGTGCACTCTGTCCGACCTCTCGCCGCAGATGCTGACCCTGAGCAAGGGGCTCAATCCCGACTGCGAGCACCTCCTCGGCGATATGCGGACGCTACGCCTCGGGCGCACCTTCGACGTCGTCTTCGTCCACGACGCGATCGTCTACATGGTCACCGAGGACGAACTACGAGAGTGCCTCGGTACTGCCTTCGCCCACCTCCGCCCCGGCGGTGTGGCGCTGTTTGCGCCGGACCACACCCGGGAGACATTCCGTCCCGGGACGAGCCACGGGGGCCACGACGGGTCCGATGGACGGAGCCTGCGCTACCTCGAGTGGACGCGCCAGTCGGCGCCGGGGGCGTCGACGTACGAGGTCGAGTATGCCGTGCTGGTCTCCGAGTCGGGAAGTCCGACACGCGTCGTGCACGACCACCAGCTCGAGGGCCTCTTCCCGGAGCACACCTGGCTGCATTTGCTCGAGCACGCCGGCTTCGACGCGAAGCTCGTACCCGGCGATCCAGAGGACGAGGACGCCGAGCAGCCGGTGTTCATAGGTGTGCGCCCAGCCGCATAGCACCGCCATTTCAGCAACGGGACGGAGAGCGCGGATCGCCCTCGGTCAAGACCGAGGGCGCCGCGCGCGTCTTCGGCGGAAGCTCAGGCGGGGATGCCAGGTGGCCCGAGGATCTCGATGCCGTATTCGGCAGCCGCGGCCATCATCTCCTCGGGTGATGGCGGCAAGCTCGTGGCCGGCGGGAGTGTCAGCGTCTGCGCCGGCTCAGAGAGTGCGCGTATGAAGCCCTCGAAGCCGGCGGGTTCGGCCACGAGGAGGAAGCGTGCTTCGGGTGAGGTGACGGTGAACGTGTGCGGGACCCCGCGCGGGCCGTACACGAACGATCCGGCCGGGGCGACGATAAGTTCGCCGCCGACCCAGAACGTCAACGTGCCGTCGATGACGTAGAACCACTCGTCCTCGTTGCGGTGGACGTGCAGCGGCGACCCGGCGCCTTCCGGCGCGAGATGCTCTATCACCGCCACGCGACCGTCGGTCGTCTCGGCGGAGGACTTGATCGTGGCGAGGACGCCGAGGAACCAGCGCGCCTCGCCCTCCCCAGGGTTGAGCGCGATCGGTGCTATAGACGCGGCTTCTGCGGTGCTCATCCGAACTCCTTTCAGATTTTTGAGAAACACACTGTTTCTCGATTAAAGAGGCACCAGCGTACACCGACGCACTGGCCCTGTCAAATTCCGAGATACGTCGTGTACCATCATTGAGATGACTCGTCCCTACCAGCTCAAGCGCCGCGCGGCGAGCCAAATCCGGACCCGCCAGCGGATCGTCGAGGCCGCGATCGAGCTGCACCAGACGATCGGGCCGGCTGCGACAACCGTGAGCGAGATCGCCGAACGCGCGGATGTGGGCAGGGTGACCGTCTACCGCCACTTTCCGGACGAGACGTCGCTCTCTCGCGCCTGCAGCGGCCTGTACTTCGAGCGTCACCCCGTCCCCGAGCCCGAGCGCTGGCGGCAAATCGCTGACCCTGAGCAGCGGCTACGAACCGGTCTGCACGAGACCTACGCCTACCACCGCACCACCGAGGCGATGATCAGCCACGTCCTCGCCGACGCACGCGACCACCCCGTTATGGCCCCCTACCATGCGCATCGGCAGCGCGCCGCCGATGTCCTGACGGCACCTTGGCGCGCCCGCGGCCACCGGCGGGCCCTGCTGCGCGCAGGTATTGCCCTCGCACTCAGCTTCGACACCTGGCGCACGCTCACCCGCGAGCAGGGGCTCACCGACGACGAGGCCCTCGACGTCATGGTCCGCCTCACGCGCGACCGTTGAGCCACCCCTCTGACGAAAAGCAACCGGCGAGGAGTCCTGGGATCGCGCCTACAATCGACTGATGGCTCATCCCGACTCCTTCAGCGCGCGCTCCACGCTCACTGTCGCTGGCCGCGAACTCGAGGTCTTCCGCATCGACGCTCTCCAGGCGCGCTACGACGTGGCGCGGCTCCCTTACACCTTGCGGATCCTGCTCGAGAACGTGTTGCGCCGCGAGGACGGAGTCACCGTGACCGCGCGCGACGTCGAGGCGGTCGCCGGCTGGAACGCCGCCGCCGAGCCGTCAGAGGAGATCAGCTACAACCCCGCGCGCGTCCTTCTGCAGGACTTCACCGGCGTGCCGGCGGTCGTTGACCTGGCCGCGATGAGATCGGCCATGGCCGATCTCGGCGGCGACCCGCAGAAGATCAACCCGCTGATCCCGGTCGAGCTCGTGATCGATCACTCCGTCCAGGTCGACGACTTCGCGACGCGGTTCTCGATCGAGCGGAACTCCGAGCTCGAGTTCAGCCGCAACAGGGAGCGCTACGCCTTCCTCCGCTGGGGGCAGGGCGCCTTCGCGAACTTCAAGGCGGTGCCGCCGAACACGGGCATCTGCCACCAGGTCAACCTCGAGTTCCTCGCGCGCGTGATCGAGGAGCGCGACGGCCAGGCGTTCCCCGACACGGTCGTCGGCACCGACTCGCACACGACGATGATCAACGGGCTCGGGGTGCTCGGCTGGGGCGTCGGCGGGATCGAAGCCGAGGCGGCCATGCTGGGCGAGGCGATCTCGATGCTCGTGCCCCAGGTCGTGGGCTTCCGGCTCCACGGCGCGTTGCCGGAGGGGGCGACGGCGACCGATCTCGTGTTGACAGTCACGCAGATCCTGCGCCAGACCGGCGTCGTCGGGAAGTTCGTCGAGTACTTCGGCCACGGGCTCGTCGGCCTGCCGCTCGCCGACCGGGCCACGATCGGGAACATGTCGCCGGAGTACGGCGCCACCTGCGGCTTCTTCCCGGTGGACGACGAGACGCTCCGCTACCTGCGCCTGACCGGCCGCAGCGAGGACAAGGTGGAGCTCGTCGAGGCCTACTGCAAGGAGAACGGCCTCTGGCACGACCCCGACGGGCAGCCGACGTACTCACAGGTCGTCGAGCTCGACCTCTCCACGGTCGAGCCGTCGATCGCCGGGCCGCGGCGCCCGCAGGACCGGATCCCGCTGCGGGAGGCGCGCAATGCCTTCTCGGCCGCGCTGCCGTCGTTCGGAGTCGAAGAGGGCAACGGTCATGTCGACGAGGCGAGCGAGGAGTCGATGGACGGGAGCGATGCGCCCGCCCTGACGGCGACAGCCGAGCGGACGGCGGTCGCGTTGACGATCGACGGCGAGACGGTCGAGATCGACCACGGTGTCGTCGTGATCGCCGCGATCACGTCCTGCACGAACACGTCCAACCCGGCCGTGATGATCGGCGCCGGGCTGCTCGCGAGGAAGGCGGTCGAGCGCGGCCTCACACGACAGCCGTGGGTGAAGACGAGCCTTGCGCCCGGCTCGCGCGTCGTCACGGAGTACTACGAGAAGGCCGGCCTGACGCCCTACCTCGAGGCGCTCGGCTTCAACACCGTCGGCTACGGCTGCACCACGTGCATCGGCAACTCGGGGCCACTGCCGGTCGAGGTGTCCGAGGCCGTCGCGAGCGGCGATCTCGTCGCCTGCGCCGTCCTCTCCGGGAACCGAAACTTCGAGGCGCGCATCCATCCCGAGGTGAAGGCGAACTACCTCGCCTCACCGCCGCTCGTCGTCGCCTACGCGCTCGTCGGCCGGATGGACATCGACATCACAACGGAGCCACTCGGGCACGACCCGGACGGAGAGCCTGTTTATCTCGCCGATCTCTGGCCGTCGCC
>JANOUB010000511.1:0-2513 GCA_031416615.1 Thermoleophilia bacterium | reverse complement strand
CATCTTGTGCCGGGTTCGTGACGATCTGCCCACACCCCTCGATTGTTGTCTGTTTAGGCGCTAGGTTCTGGTGGTGGTGCGTCCTCCGCGGATCGAGTTGGCTGGTGGTGTCTTCCATGTCGTCGCGCGCGGGAACGAGCGTGCCCTGGTATTTCGGGATGATCGGGATCGGGAGCGGTTCCTCGAGATCCTCGGCGAGGTGGCTGTCCGGTATCGGTGGCGGGTGCTCGCCTACTGCCTGATGGGGAACCACTTCCATCTGCTTGTGATGACGTTGGAGCCGATGCTGGCGCGGGGGATGCGGCAGTTGAACGGGGTGTACGCGCAGTGGTTCAACCGGCGTCATCGGCGGGTGGGGCATCTGTTTCAGGGTCGCTACAAGGCGGTTGTGGTGCAGACGGACGCGCATCTGCGGCGCACGGTTCGCTATCTGATCAGGAATCCGATTCGCGCCGGGCTCAGTGGCCGGCCGGAGCAGTGGCGCTGGACGAGCCACCACGCCACTGTTGGTAGATCCGCGGCAGGGGTCGTCGCGGTCGACGAGCTGCTCGCCTGCTTCGCCGACGGGAGGGAGGAGGCGTTGCGTCGGTATCGGTTGATGGTTGAGTCGCTCGAGGAGCCTCCGCCTGCGCGTCATCCACTTGTTGCTGGCGACGATGTCTTCGTTGTCGAGCGGCTTGCGTGTGTGCCGCGGGATCCCGAGTTCACGCGGGCGATCGTGCGGCCGCCGCGACCGGCACTCGCGGAGCTCGTGGGCTCGGTCGACGATCGTGAGGGGATCGCGACGGCGCACATCGGGCATGGCTACAGCCTGCGTGAGGTCGCTACTCATCTCGGTTGCTCGGTCACGACCGTTCCCCGGCGCGTGCACGCCGTCGGGGACGAGGGGCGGGGCCCGAGCGCGCTCGCCGTGGGTGGAGCGAAGAAGACCTGACACCATCTCTCATACGCGCTCGGCGGCGGCGAGTTCCCGCTCGAGGTTCTGCCGGGTGTGTCGTGAGGGTTCGGGAGTTGTGATCCGGGCTGGTCGAGTGGAGCTGTTTCGTTGTCGCTCCGTCCGACCCGATCTGTAGTCTTGTTCTCAATGGAGACAACGTTGATCGAGAGGGTACGTGAGGGTGTGGCGGCGCGTGAGGCGGCGACGGAGCAGCGCGTGGACGAGCTGGCGGCGTTGTCTGCGCATTTGAGCGCGGCGACCGCACGCTGGCTCGAGCTCGTCTGGGAGATGCACGAGCAGGGCGACAGCAGCGACCTGCAGGGCTTTCTCGCGTGGCGATGCGGGATCACGGGGCGCGAGGCGCGTGAGTTTCTGCGGGTCGCAGAGGCGTTGCAGGAGCTGCCGGCGACGCGCGCTGCGTTCGGGCGTGGCGAGCTCACGTTCACGAAGGTTCGGGCGCTGACCAGGGTCGCGACGGCGTCGTCGGAGGAGGGCCTGCTCGACCTTGCGGGGGCGCTCACGGCATCGCAGCTCGAGCGGGCGCTTCGGGCCTTTCGCCGGGTTGCAGCGGAGGACGCTCGGGACGCGCACGAGCTGGAGTACGTCGACTACTACCTCGACGACGACGGCACGCTCTTTCTGCGGGCACGGCTCGCGGCCGAGGACGGCACGCTGCTGATCAAGGCGCTCGAGGCGGCGCGTGAGCGCGTGCTCGAGTGTCGCCGCGAGGAGCGCGCTGCAGCGGCGAACGACCCGCAGGCGCAGGCAGAGGTTGGCGGCGCTTCGGTCGATCCTCCGCGCCCTGCGCGAGTCGAGGCTCTGCTCGATCTCGCCGAGGTGTCGATGGTCGCAGCGAACGAGCCCCGCGGCGAGCGGGCGCGCGTCGTCGTCCACGTCGACGCTGGCGCGCTCTGCGCCGATAGCCGTGGCCGCTCCGAGCTGGAGGATGGCCCGCTGATCTCGCCTGAGACTGCCCGCCGGCTGGGGTGCGACGCCGACGTCGTGGCGCGGATCGAGCGCGACGGCCTTCCGGTGAGTGTCGGTCGCAGCCGTCGCACCGTGCCTCCCGCGCTCCGCCGACTCCTCGAGGCGCGCGAAGGCAAAACCTGCTGTTTCCCCGGCTGCGAGCGCCGCCGCCATCTGCAGGCACACCACCGCCGACACTGGGCGCACGGCGGCGAGACGAGCCTCGAGAACCTCGTGCTTCTCTGCTATCAGCACCATCGCGTCGTGCACGAGGGTGGTTACACCGTCGAGGGTGACGCCGAGAGCGGCATTCGCTTCCGCAACCGCCACGGCATCGTCTGGCCGCTCGCGCCACCGCGGCCACCGCCCGGACGGGCAGACGACCTGCTCGCCGACAACCACGCGCACGGGCTCCGGATCGACCCGGACACCAACCGAAACGGCAGCTACGGTGACTTCGACTTCCGGCGCGTGGTCGCAGCCATCTCGAGCGCGGTCGGCTAAAACGCGGGCGAGCTCGTCGTGATCGGGGCCGTGTGGTGCTTCGTGGCGCCCCGGCCGGACGTTGTCGGTTTCAGGCGCGAGACTCAGTCGTCGTCTTCGTCGAGCG
>JANOUB010000510.1:0-1778 GCA_031416615.1 Thermoleophilia bacterium | reverse complement strand
TCCTTCACCCGTTCGCTGCGCGCCGCCCGGCGCAGCGTGCGCACCCAGCGGGGCACCGCCCCGCTCCACCTCGCTGCTGCCCCGACGGCAACGGCGCAGCCTGACGATCACGCCCGGACCCGCTCGTTCGTCGGGTCGTAGGGGGCCTGGAACGAAGCGCCAGCCGCGAAGCGCTCGTCGGCGATCTCGATCTCGTACCAGCCCTCGGCGAGCCAATCGGCGGTCACCGGCCCGTCCTCCCGCCGGATATAGCCGAGCCCGACCGACCGCCCGACCGTGTGCCCGAACATCGCCGAGCTGACCCGCCCGACCAGGACCCCGTCCCGCCAGATCGGCTCGTTGTGGTAGAGCAGCGGTTCCGGGTCGTCGAGGGTGAACACGGCGAGTCGACGGGCAAGCCCGGCATCGCGCTGACGCAGGAGTGTCTCGCGCCCGATGAACCCTCCCGGCTTGTCCCACGCTGCGGTGAAGGCCAGCCCCGCCTCGAGGAGGGTGTCCTCGTCGGTCATGTCGTGGCCCCAGTGTCGATACGCCTTCTCGATGCGCAGCGAGTTGAGCGCGTGGTAGCCGGCATGGCGGAGACCGAACCGGTCGCCGGCCGCGACGATCGTGTCGTAGACGTGCGTCGCGACGTCGGTCGGGATGTACAGCTCCCAGCCGAGCTCGCCGACGTAGGTGATGCGCGACGCGCGGACGAGCGCGTAGCCCAGGTCGATCTCGCGTGACGTCGCGAACGGGAAGGCCTCGTTCGATAGGTCGGCATCGGTCAGGGCCGCCAGCAGTTCCCGCGATCGCGGCCCCATCACGCTCAGGACGGCGAAAGCGTTGGTCACGTCCGTGACGAAGGCGTGGGCCTCGTCCGGGATGCCGCGATGGAGCCAGTCGAGATCGCGCACGATGGATGTCCCCGATGTGACCACGAGAAACGATCGCTCATCGAGACGCGTGACCGTTACGTCGGACTCGATGCCGCCCCGCTCGTTCAGCCACTGGGTGTAGACGATGCGGCCCGGCTCGACGGCGACGTCCGCCGTACACAGCGCGTTCAGCGCGCCCTCCGCGTCGCGCCCCTGGACGAGGATCTTGCCGAACGAGGTCTGGTCGAAGAGCCCGACCCCCTCGCGGACGGCCCGGTGCTCCTCGGCGCTGAAGGGGAACCAGTTCTGCCGCCCGTAGGAGTACTCGTACCGCGGCTTGACGCCCGCGGGCGCGTACCAGTTCGCCCGCTCCCAGCCGGCGACCTCGCCGAAGCAGGCGTCCCGCGCGACTAGGCGGTCGTGGAACGGCGTCCGACGCACGCCCCGAGCCGTCTCGACTTGGCGGAACGGCCAGTGCATGTCGTAGAGCAGGCCGAGCGTCTCCGTCGTCCGGTCGTGCAGGTAGCGCCGATTGCGCTGGAAGGGCATGAAGCGCCGGATGTCAACCTCCCACAGATCCATCGAGGGGTGCCCATCCACGACCCAGTCGGCCACCGCCCGCCCGGCGCCGCCGCCGGACTGGAAGCCGACCGAGTTGAAGCCGGCGGCGACGAAGTAGCCGCGCAGGCCGGGCGCCTCGCCGAGGATGTAGCGGTCGTCGGGCGTGAAGCTCTCCGGGCCGTTGAAGAAGAGCTGGATGCCGATGTCGCGCAGGAGCGGGACACGCCGGGCGGCCATCTCGAGGTATGGAGCGAGGTGGTCCCAGTCCTCCGGCAGGGTGACGAACGCGGCATCGTCGGGGATGCCGTGCGTCGCCCACGGCTTCGCGCCCGGCTCGAAGAAGCCGACCATGAGCTTGCC
>JANOUB010000509.1:0-3232 GCA_031416615.1 Thermoleophilia bacterium | reverse complement strand
CGACCAGGAGAATCAACCTCTCTCGCAGTTGCTCGAGGAGCTCGGAGCCCAGCTCGACTGGGTTCGGGAGTATCTTTGACCCCGATCAGCTGACGGCCCGCCAGGAACAGCTCGAAGCCGCCATGGGCGCTCCCGGATTCTGGGACGAACAGCAGCAGGCGGCGCTCATCTCCACCGAGCATGCACGCGCCACGAGGCGGCTCGACCGCTACCGTCGGCTGAACGGCGAGGTCGATGAGGCCCGCGAGCTCTTCGAGCTGGACGCGTCGCTGGAAGATGAGCTGCGCGCCCAGCTCGCGCCCGTCGCCGCCGAGCTAGACCGGCTGCAGGAGGATGCTCTCTTCAACGGCACCTACGACGGGGGAGACGCGGTCGTCTCGATCAACGCCGGCACGGGCGGCACGGACGCTCAGGACTGGGCCGAAATGATGCTCCGCATGTATCTGCGCTGGTCGTCGGATCGCGGCTACCAGACCGAGCTCGTCGAGGCGAGCCCGGGGGAGGAGGCCGGCCTCAAGTCGGCGACGATGACGGTGAAGGGCGAGAACGCGTACGGCGCCTACAAGGCGGAACGCGGCGTTCACAGGCTCGTCCGCCATTCGCCGTTCGACTCCGCCCACCGGCGCCATACGGCGTTTGCCCAGGTCGTCGTCGCACCGCTGCTACCCGACGACGACGACGTCGAAATTGACGAAGGTGATCTCCGGATCGATACGTACCGTGCGAGCGGCGCGGGCGGCCAGCACGTCAACAAGACCGACTCGGCGGTGCGGATCACGCATCTCCCCACGGGCATCGTCGTGCAGTGCCAGAACGAGCGCTCTCAGACCTCGAACAAGGCCACAGCGATGCGCATCCTCAAGTCACGGCTCGTCGAGCTCCAGGAGGAGCAACGAGAGGCGGAGATCGCACGGGAGCGAGGCGCGACGCAGGACATCGGGTTCGGAAGTCAAATCCGCTCCTACGTGCTGCATCCATACCAGATGGTGAAGGACCACCGCACTGATTTCGAGGCGGGAAACGCCCAGGGGGTGCTCGACGGCGCGCTCGATGGGTTCGTACGCGCCTACCTGCTGGCGAAGGCTGCCGGCAAGGTCGTCTAGCACATGTCCGCTACACTCGGCCGACAATCCGACCCGGAGCGGCCAGCTCGGCCCTCTTCTTCACTTCATCCGGTGCAGGACGACGATCTTCAACTGACAGCCCCCGCCACGGCCCTCGCCGAGCCCTCGCCCGCCTACGCGGACGGGGCGGCAGGAGCGGCCGGCGCGACGATGATCGTGCTCGAGAACGTCCGCAAGGTCTACGAGCCGAACGTGACGGCGCTGGACGGGGTCTCGTTCGTGATCGACAAGGGCGAGTTCGTGTTCGTCGTCGGCGCCTCGGGCTCGGGAAAATCGACGATTATCCGGCTTCTCCTCAAGGAGCTCGAGCCGACGTCGGGGCGGATCCTCGTCGGCGGCCGTGACCTCGGGAGGTTGAAGCACTCCAAGGTGCCTCTGCTCCGCCGGAACGTCGGCTGCGTGTTTCAGGACTTCAAGCTGTTACCGAACCGCACCGCGTCCGAGAACGTTGGCTATGCCCTGCGCGTGCAGGGTGAGCCGACGGCGTCGATCCGGCGCAAGGTGCCCGAGGTGCTCAACCTCGTCGGCCTCGCCCACAAGATGAGCTCCAAGCCCGAGGAGCTGTCCGGCGGTGAGCAGCAGCGTGTCTCGATCGCGCGCGCCGTCGTCAATCACCCGCCGCTCCTGATCTGCGACGAACCGACCGGCAATCTCGATCCCGACACGTCCGTGGGGATCATGCAGCTCCTCCACCGCATCAATACCGCCGGCACGACGATTCTCATGGTCACCCACGACCGCGAGATGGTCGACAAGATGCGCAAGCGCGTGATTGCGCTCGACCAGGGCAAGCTGATGCGCGACGAGCGGCGCGGGGGATACGAGACCGAATGACCCGTTTCAAGCTCGTCATCTCCGAGGCTGTTCGCTCGATCGGCGCGAACCTCTCGACGTCAATCGCGGCGACCATGACCGTGCTGATCGGCATGTTATTGCTGGGCCTTTCGATCGCGCTCGGAAGCTGGGTCGTCTCCTGGTCGGACCACGTGAAGTCGCAGCTCGAGGTGAAGGTGTTCTTCGTCGAGGGTGTTGCCCCAAAGCAGGTCAACACCGTGGGGCGTCATCTAGCGAAGGACGAGCGGGTCAAGGAGTACCAGTTTGTCTCGAAGACCGAGGCGCTGAGGCGGATGAAGAAGAAGTACCCGCAACTGACCGCCAACCTGCCGTCCAACCCCTTGCCAGCCTCGTTCGAGGTGACTCCGCGCAACGCAGAAGATGTCAAGGTGATCGCAGCCGATCTGCGGGCACAGAAGTTCGGCGGGGTCGAGAAGGTGAAGGACGGGCAGCAGACGTCCGAGCGCATTCTCCAGGTCGGCAAGTGGATCTGGGTGGTGTTCCTCGTGATGGTCATCGTCTTGCTGATCGCCTCGGTGATCCTGATCGCGAATACGATCCGGCTCTCGATCTTCTCCCGCCGCCGCGAGATCGAAGTGATGAAGCTCGTCGGCGCGACGAACTGGTTCGTCCGTGGCCCGTTCATGCTGGAAGGACTGCTGTGCGGGCTGGTCGGATCGATCGCTGCCGTGTTCCTGCTCTTCCTCGGCAAGGAGATCGCGCTGCCCGCGATCCTCGGGCAGATCGACACGACCGACGACGTGCGGGCCCTCTCGTTCGGCGCCACGGCGCTTGCCCTGATGGCCGTCGGGCTCGGGGTGGGAGCACTCGGCTCCGGCCTGACGCTCCGTCGCTTCCTGAAGGTCTAGCGCTTCGAGGTGTTCGCGATGGAAAAGCATATCGCGAATTCCTCGAAGCGCTAGACCTTCATATTTTCTGCAGGCTTCGCCTGATCCTGAAGGGGCCTGCCCGCGGGCCGCGCGCGCGTGAGCGCGCGGCGGGCCGGTGGCCCGCTGCGGAGAATCCGCGATGGAAGAGCATATCGCGGATTCTCCTCCGCCTTTGCTTGCTGCACGCTTCGCGTGATCCTGAAGGGGACGGCCCACTGCGACGGCGCGGTGACAGGTTCGTAGGGGCTATGAGAAGCGTCGTCTTGCGACGCAGAGCGTCGCCCGTCGCTCCCGCCGCTACCCTCACTCCATGCCCGGCGGACGCAGAGAGGGACGCGGCCGGGCGAAGCGCCCGAGCCGCTCGGAGCGCCATCAGCGCGCTCG
>JANOUB010000508.1:0-3913 GCA_031416615.1 Thermoleophilia bacterium | reverse complement strand
AATTGGGCGGCGACCTCGGTGGGATCCTGCTCGGGATCATGACGGCGGCGACCTGGGCGGTCTACTCCATCCTGATCACGCCACTGATGCGGAGATACTCGCCGTCGCGGATCAGCGCCGTCGTGCTGTCGCTCTCGTGGATCGGGATCGCGCTGATCGGCATGCCACAGGCGCGCTCGCAGGACTGGCAGCTCGGCTGGGAGGTGTGGGTGCTGCTCGTCTTTGCGACGCTCGGCCCCCTCGTGATCACGAACGTGCTGTGGTTCAAATCTCTCGATCGCATCGGCCCCTCCCGGGCGACGCTCGCGACGAACCTGCAGCCGTTCGTCGCCGCTCTCTTCGCAGTTGTGCTGCTCGGCGAACGGATCGATGCGGTGCAGGTTGTCGGCGGCTTGCTGATTGGCGCCGGGATCCTTGCGGCACGGCGGCGGTCACCGGTGTCGCCGGGCGAGTGAAGACTCGGGTTCCACCCGCCCGACCACGCAGTACGCTGCGGCGATGAGCCCACAGCGACGCATTGCGCTCGTCTCGGTCGGTGCCGCGGTGGCGCTGATGGGAATCAAGCTCGGCACGGGACTTGCGAGCGGCAGCCTCGGCCTCATCTCCGAGGCTCTGCACTCGGGCACCGACCTCGTCGCTGCGCTGCTCACGTTCTTCGCAATCGGCGTCGCCGGGCGGCCGGCAGACCGCTCGCATCCCTACGGCCATGGCAAAGCGGAGCATCTTGCCGCGTTGGCGGAGGCGTTCGTGCTGTTGCTCGTCAGCATCGCCGTCGGAGCGCTCGCTGTCGCCCGGCTCGCCGGCTGGATCGAGATCGAGACTTCGACCGCCTGGTGGGTGTTCGCTGCTGTGGGCGTCGTGGTCGTGATCGACGTGTCGCGCACGCTCGTCTCGATGCAGGCAGCACGGCGATTCGCGAGTGCGGCGCTTGCCTCGAACGCGCTTCACTTCGGAAGTGACCTCCTCGGCACGTTGGCTGTCTTCGGAGGGCTGCTCGCCGTCCACGCCGGCTGGCCGGCCGGCGATTCGCTCGCAGCGCTCTTCGTCGCGTTCCTCGTCGTCACGGCGGCCGCCCGGCTGATCCGTCGAAATGTTGACGTGCTCATGGACAGGGCGCCGGTCGACGCCGTCCGCGCCGCTCGGGCTGCGATTGCGACCCTCGATCCTCCCGTCGAGGTACGGCGACTCCGGCTTCGCGAGGCCGCCGGACGCACATTCACCGATGTTGTGATCGGCGTCTCCCCGGGAGCCGCCGTCGCGCAGGGTCACGCCGTCGCTGACCGCGTCGAGGAGGCTGTCCAGGGAGCTCTCCCCGGCAGTGACGTCGTCGTGCACGTCGAGCCTGCGGGCGAAGAGGCGGCGCTCCGGGAGCGGGTGCGGGAGTCTGCCATGTCGGTCTCGCGGGTCCGCGAGATCCACAACCTGTCCGTGATCGAGTTGCCGGACGGTGTCGATGTGTCGCTCCACCTCAAGCTGCCCGGCGAGCTCCCTCTCGACGAGGCGCACGCGATCGCCGAGGAGGTCGAACGCGCGATCATCGAAGGTGTGCCCGAGGTCGTCGAGGTGCAGAGCCACCTGGAACCGCTGTTAGAGCCTGCAGCAGGTCGCGAGTCGTATGATGATCCGGCCGAGATCGAGCGCCTCGTTCGCGAGACCACTGGAGCGCCGCCGCGTGCCGTTCGCTTCCTCCACACAGACGAGGGGCTCGTCGTCTTCCTCACGCTCGTGCTCGACCCGGCCGAGAGTCTGGCGGCGGCGCACGCGACAGCCTCGAGCGTCGAGAAGCAGATCCGGACGACCGTGCCCGGTGTCGCCGCGGTGATCGTCCACACCGAGCCCTAGCTCCTTCCCCCGGATACGACTTCCCCCGCCGAGCCGCTCCCGCATAACCGGCCCCGCTCTCCGGGGGAAGTAGTTGAATAGTGGGCGATGCGCCTCTGCATGTTCCACCCGAACGACAACCCGATGGAACGCGGCTGGGTCGGCCGTCTCGACGGCGACCGCGTGCTCCACCTCGCGGCGCAGACGCTGCAGTCGTTCTTCCTCGGCGGCGGCGGCGCGCGCGAGCACGCAGAGTACGCGCTCGCAGACGTGACATTCCTCGTACCGGTGCAGCACCCGCCGACGGTGCGCGTCTTCTCGCCAGACGGCTCGTTCCGGTTCGCGAACGCGACCGCTGTGATCGGCCCGGGCGTGCCCGTCGAAGGCGGTCCCCTGACTGCATGTGGGAGGATCGCCGCCGTGATCGGTGCCGAGGGGACGGTCGGCGGCACCACGGCCCTGCTCGAGTGGCAGGATCCGGCCGAGCAACCCGTGGCGAAGCAGTCCGATTTCGGGCTCGTGCTCGGCCCCACCGTCGTGACGCCGGACGAGCTCGATCCGGTGTCAGCGGCCGTTCGGCTCTGGGCAGAAGGCCGGGAGGATGCAGCCGTACAGGCTCCGTTCTCATGGCCTGAGGCGATCTCGCTGGCGGCGCGGCGAACCCTGCTCCGGCCCGGTGACGTCATCGCGGGGCCACCGGTCGTCGTTCTCGACGGCATCACCGCCGGCGTACAACTCGAGGTCGAGGGCATCGGCACGCTCGACTGTCCTAGAGGCTTGAATCCACATCAAGCCTCTAGCTGATGCGCCTCGTCATCGACTGGGACGGGACCGTCACCGAGCGCGACACCCTCCACATGACGATCGAGCGCTTCGGCGACCTCGAGGTGTTCCGTGAGATGGAGGTGAGGATCGGACGGGAACTGACGCTCAACGAGGTGATCGGGATCGAGATGGCGACGATCTCGGCACCATTCTCCGAGGTGCTCGCGTGGCTGCTCGACACCGTCACCGTGCGCTCGGGGCTCGCCGAGCTCGTCACGGCCTACGACCCGTTGATCGTGTCCGCAGGCTTCCACGAGCTGATCGAGCCGGTGCTCGCGCGCGAAGGCGTCGTCGCGCCGGTCGTCGCGAACCGTCTGGAGCCGGACGCTGGGGGCTGGCGAGCGGTGTTCCTCGAACGCGAGGTGTGCGGGGTGTGTGGCGAGCCCTGCAAGCGCGTGGCGCTTGCCGGGGGTGGTCCGTTCGCCTACGTCGGTGACGGCCTCTCCGACCGCTGTGTGTCGCTCGCGGCCGAACGGCTCTTCGCGCGCGACGGCCTCGCCCGCTGGCTCGACGAGCGGGGTACCGCTTACGAGTTCTACGACGACCTGCACGACGTTCGGCTGGCTCTCGACGGCTGAGGCTGGATCCAGGCTGAGACCTGCGGCCGACCCCGCCGCACGCCAGGCTTCAGCCTGGCGTGCCACGTCACCCACAAGCGCTCCGCACTCCGCTCGACGCCAGGCTGAAGTTGGCATCCCGGTGCACAATCGCCGCCGATTCCCTCCTTCTAGGGGGCTGCGTCATTAGCGGGAAGCAATTACAATACGTCGGGCTGGCGGCGGCCCACCCCCTCGGCCGTCGCCGGCATTCCTGCGTGGCTCGCGGTGAGCCTGCGAAGCTCGCGGTGGAGGAGCATACCGCGAGCTCCGCAGGCTTTTCTTGTTTGGAGATCTGGGCTTCGCCTTCGATCGCGAAGATCCCTGAAGAGGTCCGCGCTCTCTCTTTCCTGCCAGATCTCGAATCCGTCGTAGGGGCGAGGCGCAGCCTCGACCGCGAATTCTTTGATCGCACGCAAGATCCCTGAAGGGGCCTGCCCGCGGGTCCTCCTCCTGGAACTCGCCCGACCTCCTTTCTGCAAGATCCTGGCTGGGTCGCACGGCACATACGATCGTCGGCATCGCTCTTCTCGCACTCCCGCAGCCATACGACTTCCATGCCTCGACGGAGCGTTTCCGCTCGTACGGCGCCGATCGCGCGAACCTGTGGCACGAGGGTGGGTTGCACCGGGTTATCGCGGGTCGGGAGGTGCGCGTCGCGCCTGTACCTG
>JANOUB010000507.1:0-5438 GCA_031416615.1 Thermoleophilia bacterium | reverse complement strand
GGCGACGAGCTCGCGCAGCCGGTTGGCGATCGGCACGCCACGCGTATGGATGCCGACGAGGGCGAGAGCCCGAAGATCGGCGTTGCGCTCGATCAACTCATGCGCAATGCGAGAGATCGTCCGCTCCAGGGCTGCCGCGTCGAGCAGAACTTTGGGCTTGCGGCCCGGGAGATGCGTCGTCACCGTGCTCCTTTCCGGCCTCTCGGGGCCGGTTTAAAGGGTCGCTGAAAAGTATAGACGACACGTCCGACGGTGGCAGTCGAACGGCCATTCTCGGGTCAACCGGCGTGACCGACGGCGATCAGCTGATCGAGCCTGGTCACGATCCGAGCCGGCAGCTCGCGGTCGGCTCGCGCCGTGCCCTCCTCGATCTCGTCCGCCGGCAGAAGGTCGAACGTCGAGATGTGCCGGCCGCGAATACGCGCCAGGGCCGTCTCACGGTCGATCGTCTCCTCGGCGAGCAAGCGTCTCGTCTCGAGGCGCGCGAACCCCGCCTCGGCCAGCTCGGCCTGCAACACTTCCGGTGTCGGGAACCTGACTGCGTCGATCTCCCGAATCGAAGGGAAGAACGGGTTCAGCCAGTACGACGCGAAGTGGTCGGGATGGAACGTGGCGATCGCTATGCGTCCGTCGGGCGGTACCACCCGACGTGCCTCGGCAAAGGCCGACGGCCGGTCTACGAGGTGGATGACAATTGACATTGTGACCCGGTCGAACCAGCCGTCCCGGAAAGGAAGGCGCTCGGCAACGCCCTGCCGCACGCCGACGCCGGCGGGGACCGTCTCGCGGGTAACGGCGACCATCTCGGCGCTCGCGTCGATGCCCCAGACCTTCGCACGAGCCTCGTCCGCGAGGGCGGCTGCGAGCCGTCCCGTGCCGCACCCGACATCGAGGATACGACGTCCGCGGAGGTCGCCGAGGTCGACGAGGACGGCGAATCGCTCCCACCAGGCGCCGTCGGCCGGGCGCAGCGTGTCGTAGATACGAGCGCGAGCGTCGAAGTTGGGGGAGCGGTTCGTGGTCACGCGTCGGCTGCCGCCGGGCTACGCCCGCGCCGTGCCCCGCGCGGAACGAGAACGGGGTCCCCTCGTTCGACATACGGGATCTCGATGATGTCGAAATCGCGCGGCACCACCGTGTCGGGAAACAGCTGGCGGGCCTCGTCGGCAGCCTCACCGCCGAAGTAGCGGCTCGAGATGTGCGTCAGGGCGAGCAGGCGCGCGCCCGCCTCGCGGGCCACGAGCGCGGCTTCGCCGGCGGTCGAATGCCGGGTCTCTCGGGCGCGCTGCTTCTCGTCGGCACAGAACGTCGCTTCGTGGACGAGTAGGTCGACGCCCGCCACCGCGTCGACAACCGATCCCGCAGGTGCCGTGTCCCCAGCTAACGCGAGGGAACGCCCCGGGCGCGCAGGCCCGAGCACCTGCTCCGGCCTCACCGTCTCTCCGCTTGCGAGCACGACGGCCTCTCCTCGCTGCAGCGCGCCGCGCTCGCGGCCCGGGGGCACACCGAGCGAGTCGGCCGTAGCGACGTCGAAGCGGCCGGGCCGTGCCGTCTCTGCGATCAGGTAGCCGAGCGCCTGCGGGCCGTGGTCGACGGCAAACGCCCGAATATCGTAGTCACCACGCCCGATCACATCACCCGGAGCGAGCTCGACCGTCTCGAGCGGGTAGGTCAACTTCCCGAATATCCGCCGCAAACTGGTGAGAAGGTCGCGCAGGCCGGAGGGCCCGTAGAGGGTCAGCGGCACATCACGCCCACGCAGCGCAAACGTCTTCAGCATGCCGGGCAGGCCGAGGTAGTGGTCGGCGTGAAAATGCGTCAGAAAGACATCCGCGAGGTCGACCAGGCCGACGTCGGATCGAAGGAGTTGCCGCTGCGTGCCCTCGCCGCAGTCGACGAGCAGTCGATCGCCGCCTCGGCGGACGAGTGTGGCCGAGGTGGCCCGCTGGGCTGTGGGAGCCGAACCCGACGTCCCGAGAAACACGACGTCCAGATCCACGGGGCGTAAGTGTACCGGGCGACTCAGCCTGGCACCTGCACCTCCTCTTCTCCCTGCGTCCTCGCATCGCACCCGCCCATCACGCCCAGCTGGCACGCGGTCACTGCGCCAGAGGCTCAAGAAAGCTCGCAAATACGTCGATGGAGACACCGTGCGCGAGCAAGACGTCGGACTCGACGATGCGAGACGCCCTCTGCGCCTCCTCCGGCGTCTGCTCGTGATCAGCGCGATCCTTCTCGTCGCCGCCGCGATCGCACTCGTCGTTCTGTTGACGCGCGACGTCCGCTCGCACGCTGTCGCCGACGAGCGCCGGGATCTGATCGGGCTCGCGCGCTCCTCGATCGTGCCGACGGCAGTCGTCAACGGACGTCTTCGGCTCGGAGATCTCGCGACGCGGCAGCTGCGCCGCGCGCTCGAGGTCGATTCCGAGGTGAAGCGCGTCCAGATCTGGACGCCGGACGGACGCCTGGCCTGGACGAGCGGGCGACGGAAGCCCGCGGCTCGGGCGCGACCGCCGGAAGGTGTTCGTGACGCTGGTTTCAGAGGCGGCCCGACGGTGACAGACGGCGACGGGACCTTGACGCTCAACATGCCCGTGCGACGGCAAGGTCGGCTACTGGCGGTGATCGCCGTCACCGCGGATGCAAGGCGGATCGACCGTCTCGTGTCCGATACGCGACGCGCGCTGGTCACGATCATCGCTCTCGCTTTCGGGTCGATCCTGGTGGGAGTGACCGCGGTGGTCGTCGTCCTCGGCCGGCGGATTGGAGATCAGGCGCGGGAGCTGAGCCAAGGCGCTGCCGAGCTCGCGGACTCCTACCGGGAGCTCGAGCAGAGCTCCATGGACGCGATCGAAACCCTGAACGCCGTTGTCGAGGCGAAGGATCCGTACACGGCAGGCCACTCGCAGCGTGTCCGCCGCATCGCACTGGCTATCGGCCGCGAGCTACAGCTGCCGCCGAGAAGGCTGGGGCTGCTCGCCCAGGCTGCGCTGTTCCACGACGTCGGCAAGATCGGAGTGCCGGACGCCATCCTCACGAAGCCGTCACGCCTGACGCCCGGGGAGTACGACGTGATGAAGCGGCATGCAGCTGACGGTGCGGACATCATCGCCCGGCTGTCACGCCTGAAGGACGCGGTCCCCGCGGTTCGGCACCACCACGAGCACTGGGACGGCTGCGGCTATCCCGACGGACTCCAGGCCGATGAGATCCCGCTCGAGGCAAGCATCATCGGGCTCGCCGATGCCTGGGACGCGATGACGACGACGCGGCCGTATGCTGCGGCCCGGGCGCCGCACGAGGCGATGGCACAGCTAGAGGCCGGGAGTGGCGTCCAGTTCTGCCCTGCCGTGGTGCACGCGTTCTTCGAGGTCGCCCACCGCCAGCCGCACGAGATCACGCCGCCGGCACAGGCGCCGCTGCTTGTTGCCGCGGGGTAACAGCTGCTTCCCCCGCTAGCACCGTCACGCCTCCGCCGTGCGCGTCTGTGTGGGGGAAGGAGCAAACACGAGGTCGGTGTAGACCATCTCGCCCTTGAACTTGCGGGCGACCGGATCCCACGGGAAGAAGATGGCGTTACGCCACTCCAGGCGTTCGCCGGTCGGCTCGTGATCGAGCCAGCGCGCCTCGTGGGTGGCGGTCACGATCGCCTCCTCGCAGACCCCCTGCGGTCCAATCACGATGTAATCGAGATCGAAGTGGATGTCGGGAAAGGCTGTCAGCAGCTCCGTATAGAACCGCGTTGCCCCCTCATGGCCCTCCCAGCTAGCACCGGTGCCGGCGACGGTATAGACACAGTCCTCGGTCAGCGTCGAGATCAGGCCCGGTAGATCGCGGTTGTCCTCGGCGATCGAGTGCACCTTCCAGAGCTCGCGAATCGCGGCGATCTCGTCCGGGTCAACGGGACGCCGGAGGAGATCGAGGATGCGGTCGCTGGCCATGCCTGCCCCTTGCGGTCGGTGCGCCGGTCGTGCCGGCGGGGATCTAATCCTAGAGCAGCGATCCTAGCCCGATCCGGGCTAGTGCTCGGAGCCGGGACCGCGCTCGCGCTACGGAAGCCGGAGCAGCTGGCCGGGCGCGATCGTCGTACCGGCGAGGTGGTTGCGCTCGCGGAGCTTCCAGACACCCTCGCGCGGATCGCCACCGTACGAAGCTGCAGCGATCGACCAGAGCGTGTCGCCTGCCTGCACCCGGTAGGCGCGCTCGGGCCCACCGGCACCGGAGTCGCGGGCGAAGAGCGCCCAGGCGGTGACGGCGACGAGGAAGACGAGGAGAAGACGACCGAACATCTGTTCGTAGAATGCACGAACAAATGTTCGCTGTCAAGGGACCTTCGCCCGCGACACCGCCACGGCCTACCGATCGCGTCTATCCGGGGAAAGGGCTCGAGCTTACCGCACCGTTCGCGAAAACGTGCTCGACCTCTTGGCGCTCGATTCCGCGACGAGTCGCACCGCCACGGTGACCGGACGAAGTGGAAGGCTGCGCCGCAGGATGAACCGTGTCGGGCGCGACGGAAGCGCCTTGCCGCCGCTGCACCCCGGGCTCGTGGCCACTCGTCGGGTCATCGCGGCCGCGGCTGCCGCTCCGCCGAGATGACCTGGTAGAAGGCACGCGACTGCAGTCGCTCCCTCGTCGGCTGCCGCGTCGAAGCGAATCACCCGCCGCGCCTCGATCGCCCAGACGGGTGCGACCGCACCGATCACACGCTTGGCCGGATACCACGGCGCAACGGTGTCGCCACAACCCGTCGCTGTCTCGGCGATCGCGGTCTGCACTGCCCCGGCGGAGGCACGCGGCGTGCCGTCGACGCGGTTCAGCGCAGCCTGGAAACCGCTGTCCCGCGGGCTGTCGTCATAGAAACCGAAGATGTTCAGTTCAGCGATGTGCGGGTCGCACGCCGCAGTCCGCACGAGGCCGGCGTAGACACCCGCCTGTGAGGCATCGTCGGTGACACGCACGTTTTCGGTTCCCGAGTAGCCCTCGAGCGTCGAGGTGTCGACCTGCCAGCCGACCTCGTCGAGATAGAGCTGGAGGCCGTTCACGGTCGTCGGCTGAGGCGTGTCCCGAAAGCCATCCCAGAGGGCCTGCTTGATCCGGCCGACGTCGGCAAAGCCCGCGTTCGGCCACGGATACCCGCGATCGAGCGAATCGGTGGCCTGATTCGGATACGGATGGAAGCTGAGTCCGTCCATCAGTGGCAGGAGCCGGCCACTCGCGCGATACCAGGCTCCGAGAGCGGCGAGAAAGCGCACCGGCGAGGTGGACACGTTGCTCGCCGCTGTGGGCCGGTCGTTGCCGCGGGGAGCGAGCCCGAGGCCGATCACGCGGATCGCCGGATCGACTGCCTTGAGCGCGTCGTAGCCCGCAGCGAGATAGGCGCCGGCGGTTGCGGCAGAGATGTTCGTTCCGTCAGACCGAAACTGCGGGCGCAGGAA
>JANOUB010000506.1:0-12087 GCA_031416615.1 Thermoleophilia bacterium | reverse complement strand
ATCGCGATGATCGGCATGACCAGGTCGTTCACGAGCGAGTTCACGACGGCGGCGAACGCGAGGCCAATCACGAACGCGACCGCGAGGTCGACGATGTTGCCCTTCATCAGGAAGTCCTTGAAGTCCTTCAGCATGTCTTGCCTTTCCGAGTAGCGGCCGACTTGTCGCTCCGATCATCGCTCGGGGCTCGGACATCTGACCAGGGGTACAATCACACCCATGCTCGGCGAGATTCTCACCGCAGTCGTGACCCCGTTTCGGCCCGGTGGCGCCGTCGACCTCGACCGCTTCCGCGTTCTTTGCCGCTATCTCGTCGAAAACGGCTCCGACGGCGTCGTCGTGACCGGGACGACAGGGGAGGCGCCGACGCTCTCCGACGAAGAGCGGTTCGCGCTCTACGAGGCGGCGGTCGACGAACTCGGCAGCGACCACACGGTCATCGCCGGGACAGGAACGTACGCCACAGCCCATTCGGTGCATCTCACCGCTCGCGCCCACGAGATCGGGGTAGATGGCTTCCTTGTCGTGACCCCGTACTACAACAAGCCACCGCAGCGTGGCATCGTCGCCCATGTCGCGGCGATAGCGGCGGCGACCGACCGGCCGATCGTCTTCTACGACATCCCGAGCCGCGTCGTCGTCGACGCGGAGCCCGCCACCATCTCGGCGCTGGCAGAGATCCCGAACGTGAGCGCCGTCAAGCAGTCCA
Organism: Thermoleophilia bacterium; assembly: GCA_031416615.1. Taxonomy (GTDB): domain Bacteria; phylum Actinomycetota; class Thermoleophilia; order Gaiellales; family Gaiellaceae; genus Gaiella. The sequence goes on along the minus strand of JANOUB010000506.1, from coordinate 11,378 downwards.
AGCCGTCGCTCGCTGCCGCACGTCACGTCGTCGCGTGTGGGCTCGACCTCTACGCGGGTGACGACGATCTCATCCTCCCGTTCCTGGAGGTCGGCGGCGTCGGTGGCATCAGCGTCGTCGCCCACATCGTCGGGACGCAGCTGAAAGAGATGATCACGCGCTATCGCAACGGCGACCTCGAGGGCGCCCGCGCGATCGACGAGGAGCTGCGTCCCGCGATCGAGTTGCTTCGTGTGCAGACCAACCCGATCGCGATCAAGACGGCGCTGAACCTGCTTGGTCACGATGTCGGCGGCTTCCGCCTGCCGCTCGTCGAGGCGACACCCGACGAAGAGGCAGCCGTGCGCGACTGCCTCGAACGGCTTGGACTGCTGCCTGCGTAGCTCGCGGTGAGCCTGCGGAGCTCGCGGTGAAAAAGCATACCGCGAGCTCCGCAGGCTTGATTTTATTTGCAGATCTGGGCTTCGCCTGCGATCGCGAAGATCCCTGAAGAGGCCGGCCCGCCGGCCTGTCCTGAACGGACTCTGCGGGAGGGACGGCCACGTCAGGGATCTTGCGTGCGATCAAGGGATCCGCGCTAGCGGATTCGAGATCTTGCAGGAAGGGAACGGCGGCTACGCAAAGCGTCGCCGGCCATGTCCTCTGCGTTCCGGTCGATGGGAGGCATCTACGGTGACCCGCCGATCGCGACCCACCCGTACACTGCGCCACGATGACTGACGCACTGCGCATCATTCCGCTCGGCGGGCTCGGCGAGGTCGGCAAGAACATGACCCTCTACGAGTTCGACGGCCAGCGAATCCTGATCGACGCAGGGCTGGCCTTCCCGCGCGACGAGCACCTCGGCGTCGACCTCGTCCTGCCGGACTTCTCGCACCTCGAAGACCGGCCTCTCCTCGCGATCGTGCTCACACACGGCCACGAGGATCACGTGGGCGCGCTCCCATACGTTCTGCGCGAGATCGAGGTGGGGGAGGTGATCGGCACCAGGCTGACGCTCGCGATGGTGAAGTCGAAGCTCGACGAGCACAAGCTCGGCGCCTCGACGACGCTGCGCGAAGCCGAGCCGGACAGCGACGGGATGCAGATCGGTCCGTTCAAGCTCGAGTTCGTGCGCATGGCGCACTCGATCCCCGACTGCGTCGCAATCGTGATCGAGACCCCTGCGGGGCGTGTACTCCACACGGGCGACTGGAAGCTCGACCACACACCGGTGGACGGTCTCAAGACCGACGTCGGCAAGCTCGCCGAAATGGGCAATCGCGGCGTCGACCTGATGCTCGGTGACTCGACGAACGCCGAGCGCCCCGGTATGACGGGCTCGGAGCGGCTTGTCGGCGAGGCCTTCCGACAGCTGATCCCGACGCGCACGGGGCGCATCTTCGTTGCGAGCTTCGCATCGAACATCCATCGCATGCAGCAGGCAGCAGAGGTGGCGATAGCGAACGACCGCAAGGTCGCGCTCGTCGGCAGGTCGATGCGGAAGAACATGGGCATTGCGCGGAACCTCGGCTATGTGAACCTCCCCGAGGAAGCACTCGTCTCACCGAAAGAGGCAATGGACCTGCCGCCCGACCGCGTGCTGATCCTCTGCACCGGCAGCCAGGGAGAACCGATGTCGGCCCTCACGCGCATCGCCTACGGTGACCACCAGAACGTCGAGGTCGAGCGCGGCGATACGGTGATCATCTCCGCGAAGCCCGTCCCCGGTAACGAACTACGCGTCCATGACTCGATCAACCGGCTCTCCCGTCTCGGCGCGGAGGTACTGCACGAGGAGATCGCGCCGGTGCACGTTTCGGGCCACGCGTGCGCGGAAGAGCTCCGGACGCTGCTCTCGCTCGTACGGCCCAAGGCACTGATGCCGATTCACGGTGAATACCGGATGCTCGCAGCCCACGCGAAGCTCGGCCGCGACGCCGGGATCCCCGCGTCCGCGATCATGATTGCCGAGAACGGCTCCGTCGTCGAACTGACGCCGCGAGGGGTCGGCATCGTCGACAAGATCGCTGCCGGCGCCACCTTCGTCGACGGACTCGGTGTCGGCGATGTCCAGGATGTTGCACTCCGCGACCGGCGACGGCTGTCCGAGGACGGGATTCTGATCGTGGTCACGACCGTTGCCCTCTCGGACGGAGGTGAGATCGCCCCGCCCGAGCTGATCGCCCGGGGCTTCGGTGACAACGAGGAGCTGCTCGAGGAGTTGCGCGAGGAGGCAGATCGAATCGCCGAGGAGCTCGCCGAGGACGGCATCACCGAGATCAAGCTGTTGCAGGAGCACATGCACGACGGAATCGCGAAGCTGGTATACGCACGGACGCGCCGGCGGCCGATGATCCTGCCCGTGGTGATCGAGGTATGAGAGCCTTCGCGCCACCGCAGCCCGGGTGGTGCGACGTGATCCGCGAGTACGCTGCGACCGATCGGACGGCCCGGCGGCTGACGGAGCAGCTCCGCGCCTGCGAGGCGGCGGCGCTCGCGTTCTGCCGGCTGCTCGAGCGGTGGAATCGCGGTGAGGCGTTGCCCGCGACACCCGGCGCGCGCGAGGCAGCCCTGAGGCACGCCGCCGACCGCGTCGAGACCGCGCTCGCAGGCCTCGAGGCACCGCTCTCGCGGTACCTGCTCGAGCTCGAGCCTGAACGCGCAGAAGGCCGCTCGTGGTATGGCGGGCCGGGGGCAGGAGAGCTCGTCGAGTGGCGCCCGGTTCTCGACCGCGCCGGCGTCCATGCGTGCCCGAACCGCGTCGCCTCCGTGTATCTCGAGCTCGCGGTGCTCGTGCGAGCTCTCGAGGGCCTTGCCGATGCCGCCCGCCTCGACAGTGCGCCCGACCGCTCCTCGCTCTGGGCCGGCCTCTTCGACCTGCGGGACACGCTCCTCGGCTCGACGGTCGACGACCTGCGAGCCCTCGCTGCGTAGCTCGCGGGTGAGGCTGCGTAGCTCGCGGTGGAAGAGCATACCGCGAGCTCCGCAGGCGTATTCTGTTCGCAGATCGGGGCTTCGCCTGCGATCGCGAAGATCCCTGAATGGGCCCGCCCACGGGCCTGCATGGCCGGGCACGTCTTGGCTGGGGGTCCTTCGGCAGGACGGTAATTGGCGTAGGGGCGACGCGCATGCGTCGACCGGGTCTTCCCGGTCTCCCGGGTTGACGGCCCAACTCACACAAACCTCCCATGCCAGCCACAGGTCGCTCCCAGGTCGCGCCGCTTCGATGGCCTCGCCTCGAACTCTCCCGGAAGGAGGCAGAACGATGCCCCCGCGGGAAGGAGGGGCGCCCTGGTTCTCCTGCAACGGTGTAGCCACCTACCTCGGCCTGCTTGAAGCTGTGGTGGCGGGCAACCGCTGCGCGAACCTCCCGCAATTCCGGCGAGAGCGGGCCGTCGCCGCTGAGCGCCGACCTCGATCGCGTCGTCGAGGCGCAACTCGTCCGTCCACAGAGACTGGACATTCATGAGGTACGCACCAGGCAGCGCGCGGCTCCGCCGGTGACCGGCTCGTAGGGGCGATGCGAAGCGTCGTCGTACGACGCAGAGCGTCGCCCGGGGTTGTGCGCCGCAACTGCGGTCTTGTTCAGGCCCCCAGCCGCGCGTGTACCTCGTTCACATCAAGCCTCGAGGTTGCCGGCGAACACCGCGTACGCCGGCTCGAGGGCATCGCGGAGGTCGACGCCGTCGACGACGAGGCCACTTGCTCCGAGTCGCTTGAGCACCGAGCCGACTGGGAGTGCCCGTGCCACGCCGAGCACCGGGAGTTGCCCGGCAGCCCAGGGATCACCCACCGGTCGCACCAGCGCCCTCCCCGTATCCTGGCGGGCCCCGGTCGTGCAGCCGCGCCACTCGAGGAGCAGTGAAGGATCGCCGTCGATCGCGTCGGCCACGACGTAGGCGAGCGCGATGACGTGCTTGCAGGTGTCGTAGCGATCCGCATCCGGGCAGGTGCACGAGCGGCGAACCAATCGGCTGGGAGGAATCAGGGGCTCGTCCCAGTCAACGGTCATCACGTGCTCGAGCTGGAGGGACTGTTCGCGGCCGGCTGCGGCAGCCTCGAAGAGTGTGCGCCCCCGCAGCGACCCGATCACCGCTGCCCAGACGCGTGGCGCTACCGGATCCGCGGCGAGTCCGACCCGGTAGTCGGCACCGGCGGAGCCGATCACGCGAGCCGTGATCTCGCCCTCGGCGACCGAGACGCTGTGAACATGCCCGGTGCGGGCGAGGATCCGGCCGCGCTCGGCGCGGGGCGAGCCCTCGTCGGGCGCGACCGAGGTAGCGAGCCAGCGGGCCCACGGCCCACGCCCGATGCGGTCACCAGCGCCGTCCACGAAGATCGGGTGCCCTCCGTTCAGCACCGTCATGCCGCCTCCTCGACCGCGGTCGCTGACAACGACACAGCAGCGCGGATCGCGTCGAGGTCGAGTTCGCCGAGCCAGTCGTCGGCTCCGCCAGCGATCACCTTTTCTGCAAGCTCGCGCTTCGAGTCGAGCAGCGCGTCGATCCGCTCTTCGAGTGTGGCGGTGCAGATGAGGCTGTGGACGAAAACGTCCTTGCGCTGCCCGAAGCGGTACGCGCGGTCGGTTGCCTGCTGCTCTACGGCGGGATTCCACCAGCGGTCGAAGTGGAAGACGTGGTTCGCCGCCGGGAGGTTGAGGCCGCGGCCACCCGCGCGGATCGAGATCACGAGCACCGAGGGCCCGTCGGGCGTCGCGAACGAGGCGACGAGCTCGTCGCGCTGCCGGGCTGGAAGGCCGCCGTGGAAGAAGCCGATGTCGCGGCCGAGACGTTCATGCAGGTGGGGTACGAGCCGGTCGAACCCCGGATACTGGGTGAAGATGAGAGCCTTGTCGTCGCGTGGCATCACCTCGAGGAGTTCGACGAGACGCTCGAGCTTGCCCGAGCGCCCGTCGAGCGGGCGGCCGGTTGCAAGCAGCATCTCGGGGTGGTTGCACACCTGCTTCAACTGGCTCAGCATCGCGAGCACGGCGCCGCGGCGGCCGAAGCTCTTTTTGTGCTCCTCGATGCGCGGCATCCAGCTGTCGACGGTGGCGCGGTAGAGGCTCGCCTGCTCGAGTGTGAGCCGGCAGTAGTCCTTGGTGACGGTGATCTTCGGCAGCTCCAGCTCCACCTCGGGACCATCCTTTGTGCGCCGCAGGATGAAGGGTTGCACCATGGCGCGCAACCGCTCGAGAGCCCGCGTGTCTCCGTGCGCCTCGATCGGGCGCGCGAACGTGCGCTGGAACCGTTCTCGCGAGCCGAGTAGGCCCGGGTTGACGATGTCCATGATCGCCCAGAGCTCGTCGAGGCGGTTCTCGATGGGCGTACCGGTCATCGCGACCGTGCGGCGCGCCTGGAGCCGACGCAGCGCGCGGGCCCTCTTCGTGGCCGGGTTCTTGACGTCCTGCGCCTCGTCGAGAACGAGCCTGTCCCAGGCGACAGCTGCGAGCGCATCGACATCGCGGGTGGCAATGTCGTACGAGGTGATGACGACGTCACTCGAGCGGGCGACGCTCGCAAGCTCCTCGCCGCTCAGGCGTTCGCCGCCGTGGTGCACGTGGACGCGGAGCAAGGGCGCAAACCGCTCGATCTCACGGGCCCACTGGCGGGCGACGCTCATCGGGCAGACGACGAGCGTGGGGCCGAACGCTTCAGCACCGAACTGCTCCCGCTCCGAGGTCAGCATCGCGATCGCCTGCACGGTTTTGCCGAGCCCCATGTCGTCGGCGAGAATCGCGCCGATCCCGAGGTCGCCGAGCAGCCGAAGCCAGCCGTGGCCTCGCTCCTGGAACGGGAAGAGTGGATGCGCCATCGTCCCCGGTGTGCCGAGGGCGTGGTAGCGCCGATCGTCGCCACCGGCGAGCAGCTCGCCGAGGGTGTCGTCAAGCGTTACATCACCCATCTCGAGCCCGGCATCCTCGAGCTCGACACCCGAGATGGCCCGGACGAGGTCGACGACCGAGCCCTCGCGACGACGCTCGAGGAACAGAAGCGCACGCTCGACCTCGGAACGGCGCAACGCGTGCCAGCGGCCGCGAACACGGATCAGCGGCTCCTTGGCAGCAGCGAGGTCGGCGAGCTCCTCCTCGGTGAGAGTCGTGTCGCCGATCGCGAGTTTCCAGTCAAACCGGGCGAGAGCGTCGGTGTTGAGCAAACCGCTCGAGCGGCCTGCGGTGCTCGTGGCAGTCAGGTTGACTCGAAGCCGGCTGGAAGAGCTGACCCAGTTCCGGGGTAGCAGCACAGGAACGCCGAGCTCCTCCAGGCGCGGAATCGCCTCCCGGAGCACGAATCTGACGCCGTCGTCATCGAGCTCGATCGTGGTGGGCTCAACCAGGTCGAACGCGAGGCCGCCCTCGGCGAGAACAGGCTCGATCAACCCGAGCTGGCGGTGCACCGCGACCCGTGGGTCGGCCGAGCGGAGGAAACCGAACACGGCGTCCCCCCCGTCGTGCAGGAGAGACGTGGGGAGGGCGAGCGTCGGATCGTCGGCCGCCTGCAGCCACAGCTCGAGCACGACCGTGGACGATCCGCCCGGCTCGGGATCGGTGTGCTCGTCGAGATGCAGGCTGAGAAGCCACGGTGCGGTGGAACGGCGCTCCAAACCGTGATCGACCCAGTCGGTGAGCCGCCGTTCGAGCGCGCCGAGACCTGCGTGCGGCGGCAAGTCCGGCTCGGCTGAGGTGAGGCCGTCGAGAAAGAGCTCGGGCGCACTCGGCCGGCTGCGCGCGAGCCGGTTGCCGAGCCGCACGCCCGCCTTACCGAGGCGAGCGCGGGCGATCTGGTCGACGGCGCACGCGTAGAGGTCGTGGACGAGCGCGTCCCGGTCACCGTCGAACGCGTCGGCACAGACAGCCGGTAGCGCGATGGCGATCGCATCGAGCGCCTCCTGCACCGACTCGTCGATCGTTGCGCCCCAGTAGGCGAGCCATCTGCGTCCGCCATGTTGCAGCTGAGGATGGAGGAGCCCCTCGGTGACGGAGCGGGCGGCAAGCTCGAGGATCGCGAACGTCGCGCGCGCGGAGCCGCCCGGTTCGAGATCGGGCGGCGGCTCGGCGGCGAGTCGGATCAGATCGGCGAGCCCGACCCGACGGGCGGCCGCACCGTGCCCGAGCTCTGCGAGGTCGGAGACCGCAGGGATCCCGATCTGCAGCCCACCGGCGGAGACCGAGCCGTCGGGACCGCGTGCGAGCACGGTCGCGCTGACATCCTGCTGCCACAGGATCTCGAGGGTTGTGCGCTCGGGCGCGAGGTCAGGCTCGATTGGCTCTGGTGCGGACACGAACCCTTCAGGGTACTTGCAGCCGAGGATGACGCGATGGAAGAGCGTATCGCGTCATCCTCGGCTGCATGCTTGTTGCACGCTTCGCGTGATCCTGAAGGGGCCCGCCGGCGGGCCGCTCGAGACGCGCCGCCCGGCGAGGGCCATACTCAGCGGGTTCGACTCCCAGCCCCGGCATTCGGGGACGCCGCGGTGGAAGAGCGTACCGCTGCTTCCCCGAATGCATGCTTTCTGCACGCTTCGCGTGATCCTGAAGAGGCCCGGCGTTCGGGGATGCCGCGGTGGAAAAGCGTACCGCGTCATCCTCGGCTGCATTGCTTTCTGCACGCTGCGCGTGATCCTGAAGAGGCCCCGCCCGCGGGCCCGTCCTGGCATGACCTAGCGGTAGGGCCGGCGTAGGGGCGACGCGTACGCGTCGACCGGCTTTCAGGCCGGCTGGCCGGCCACTTTAGGGATTTTGCGTGCGATCGAGGGATCCGCGCTAGCGGATTCGAGATCATGCAGAAAGGGACAGGGGCGAGGCGCAGCCTCGACCGGCTCGACACGGTTCCCCGGTTGCACCCGGGCTGAGTTGACGACCGATCACGCGGGCGGCGGCGGACGCCATCCCCAACTGATCGATGCTCCGACGCCAGGCTTCAGCCTGGCGTCGGGGCACCTAGGCGCCCGGCCCGCCGAGGCGGACGATCGTAGCGCCGTCGGCGGAGTCCGACACCTGCCCCTCGACCAGCGGATGACGCGCGAGCTCGTCGCGAACCGCCTTGCGGACGGCTCCCGTGCCGCGACCGTGGATCACGCGCACCTCGGCCCGGCCCGCGAGCGCGGCGGCGTCGACAAGAGCGCGCACCGCCTCGCGCGCCTCTTGCGCTGTGCGCCCACGCAGATCGATCTCGCCGGGAAGGTCGTGCTGAATCATGGCCCTGACGGTCACCGCCGGCGCGGGCGGCTCGTGGTTCTCCATGGGGTTGTGATCGGGGCGAAGGCGATCGAGGGGCACGCGCACCCGGAGGCCGCCGCTGCCGAGCACGGTCGCCTCGTCGCCGGCGATCTCCGTGATCGTGCCTCGTACCCCGAGCGCCGCCGCAATGACCGGGTCGCCGGCCGCGAGCGGAGCCGTCGGTGGCAGCGGCGCGTCGAACCGCGCCAGCGCCTGCTCTGCGCGTGCCGTGCGGTCTGAGGCGACTCCCAAGCGGCGGTCGCGCTCCCGTTCCTTCTCCTGTGCGCGAGGAGTGGTGGCCCGGCCTCGCTCGCGTTCGAGCTTGCGGGCGGCTCGAATCTCCGCGCGGAGCTCCTCGAGCTCGGCCCGCACGCCCGCGAGCTCCGCTTCGGCCTGGACGAGAGCGCGATGCCGCTCGGCCGTTGCCGACGCTCGAACCTGCTCGATCTCGTCGCGCAGAAGCTGCTCGGCGCCCGCGGCTGCGAGGCGCGCGACCTCTGCCTCCTGCTGCTCCGCCGCGGCGCCGGCGAGAGCCGTCTGCGCCTGCTGCGCGGCAGCTTCGGCTTCGGCGACGAGCTCCGAGACACGCAGCCGCTCGGGCGCGACCTTGCTCCGCGCTGCGGCCACGATGGGCGCCGGCAGACCGAGGCGCTCCGCGGTCTGCAGGGCGTGCGATGTTCCTGGCCGGCCTAAACTGACCGTATACAGTGGTTCGTGGCTCTGGGGGTCGATCCCGGTGGCGGCATTCGCGGCGTTGTCCGTGGCGCTCGCCCATTCCTTCAACTCGGCGTAGTGGCTCGTCGTCACCGTGAGTCGCGCCTGCGTGGCCAGCTGCCCGAGCAGCGCCTGCGCCAGCGCCGCGCCTTCCACCGGATCGGTGCCGGCCGCGATCTCGTCGAGAAGGACAAGGGAGTGCTCCGTGGCGTGTTCGAGGATCCCGACGAGGTTGCGAACGTGCGCCGAGAAGGTCGAGAGGCTCATCGCGATGGACTGCTCGTCGCCGATGTCGACCAGGATCTCGTCGAAGACGGGAAGCGCCGCCTCGTCCGCCGGCGGCCGCAGGCCGCACTGGTGCAGGACGGCGGCGAGACCCAGCGTCTTCAGTGCGACGGTCTTGCCGCCCGTGTTGGGTCCGCTGATTACGAGTGCTCGGAGGGTGCCGAGCTCGAGGTCGATGGGGACGGCCGACCCCCTGTCGAGTAGCGGATGGCGTGCCCCGAGGAGCACGACATTGTGGCTTCGGGCCACAAGCGCTCCGCGCCAGCCGCGCGAGAGTCTGCCGCGCGCGAACGCGACGTCGAGCTCCGCCATGGAGCTCACGAGCGCGGCCAGCGCGACCGCCTGGGCGCCGACGAGCGACGAGAGGTTGCGCAGGATCCGCACGACCTCGTCGCGCTCGGCGGCCTCGGCTTCGCGTAGCCGGTTCGAGTCTTCGACTGCGGCGAGCGGTTCGACGAAGAGCGTCTGGCCCGAACCGGAGGAGTCGTGCACGATGCCCGGCACGCGTCCGCGGGCCGACGCCTTCAACGCCAGCACAGGGCGGCCTGCGCGCTCGGTGACGAAGTCGTCCTGGAGGTGCTCGGCGAGGGCCGGATCGCGCGCGATCTTGCGGAGGCGCTCTGCAAGACGCCCACGGCCCTCGCGGAGTTCGCGGCGGAGACGGCGAAGCAGCGGCGAGGCCGAGTCTCGCAGATCGGACCCGTCCTCCTCGACCGAACGCCCGATCTCCTCTGCCATGGAGAGCAGGGTGGGGTCGATCCCGGCTACGAGGTTCAGCAACGCAGGTATGCCGTCTCTCTCCGCCAGTGCCCGACTGGCCGTCACGCCTGCATGGATTGTGCGCTCGACCTGTGCAAGCGTGCGGGTGTCGAGCACGCTCCCGCGGACAGCGAGCCTTGCTGCGTCGCTCACGTCCACGACTCCCTGGAGGGCGGGCTCGGCTGCGTTGTCGAGCAGCGAGATCGCCTCGGTCGTCTGTTGCTGGCGGAGGCGCACGTACGCGTCGTCTGCCGACGGACGCAGGGCCTCAGCGAGCAGAGCTCCCGGTTCGCTCGCCGTTGCCGCGGCGAGCCGAGCCAGAACGGCGGGAAGCTCGAGCAGCTCGAGATCGTGCTCGCGCATGGCGCGAGTGTACGACCGGCGGGCGCGACTCGGTGCGTTGCATCTCCGGCCGCGGTTCCCTACGATTCACCCGACATGCGTTATCGGGAGTCGTTACCGCAGCTGGACGGGAGGGTGCTGCTCACCGACGGCGGCATGGAAACAACGTTGCTGTTCAGCGACGGGTTCGAACTGCCGTGCTTCGCCTCGTTCCCACTGCTCGAGCAGGACGATGGCCGCGCCGCGCTGACGCGCTATTTCGAGCCGTATCTCGAGGTGGCCCGCCGCCTGGGCACCGGTTTCGTACTCGAGGCCACCACCTGGCGAGCGAATCCGTCGTGGGGCGCCAAGCTCGGCTACTCCCTCGATGACCTCGCAGAGGCGAATCGGCGGTCGATCCGGTTCGTGGAGGAGATCCGCGAGCAGGAGGAGACCTCTGCCCGCCCGTTCGTGATCAGCGCCCCGATCGGCCCGGAAGGCGACGCCTACGACCCGGAGAGCCAGATGACGGCCGACGAAGCCGAGGCCTTCCACTCGTGGCAGGTCGGCATCCTTGCCGACACAGCGGCTGACCTCGTCGCGGGCTTCACGATCACGTACGTCGAGGAGGCGATCGGCATCGTGCGAGCGGCGATGGCCGCCGGGATGCCCGCCGTCGTGTCCTTCACCGTCGAGACGGACGGGCGGCTGCCGAGCGGGCAACCCTTGGCGGCGGCGATCGAGCAGGTCGACACCGAGACCGGCGGGGTGGCCGCCTACTTCATGGTCAATTGCGCACATCCCACGCACTTCCTGCCGGTTCTCGACGGGCCGGGACCATGGCAGCGCATCCTGGGGATCCGCGCAAACGCGTCGACGATGAGCCATGCCGAGCTCGACAACTCGGAGGTGCTCGACGACGGCGACCCGGCCGAGCTCGCCGACGGCTACCTCGCGATCGGCGAGCGGCTGCCGCACCTGACCGTGCTCGGCGGCTGCTGCGGCACCGACCACCGCCACGTTGCGAGCATCGCCGACGCCTGGTTCACTTCGCCGCCCGTCGTTCCCTGACTCCGGCTCGGATGTCTCACACGCGCGG
>JANOUB010000505.1:0-2131 GCA_031416615.1 Thermoleophilia bacterium | reverse complement strand
TTCCCGCTCACCGCCCGGGACGGCCGGCTCGCGGCTGGAGTTCGCACCTGACGGACGGGTGTCCCGGTTGCGGCGGTCTCACAGGGCCAGTTCCCTCGTCCGCTCATGATGGTCAACGCTTCACTTAGGAAAGTAACACAGTTTCGGAAAGTAACACAGCTTCGAGGCGAGCGCGAGTGAACGCTCGACGATCTCGAGCCGGAGGAGCTCGACCACGACCGCACTCGGCAGCAACCTCTCGAAGCGCGCCTCGAGCCGGCCAAATTCCATCGGCCTGGCGGTAGTGGTTTGCTACGATTCTCCTCAATGGGTGGCCTTGGTCTCTATATCGCGTTCCTGATCCCGCCGATGATCGCCGGTTTCGTGATCCAGCATCGGCTCAAGAAGACGGTCGCCACGCAGATGCAGGTACAGGTTGCGAACGGGATGACGGGGGAGCAGGTGGCGCGGATGATCCTCGACCACAACGGCCTCTCCGGCGTGCCCGTCAATCAGGCACCGGGCGGCCCGCTCTCCGATCACTACGACCCGCGACACCGCACCGTCAACCTCTCGCCGGGCGTCTACGACGGAAACGCGGTCGCGTCGGTTGCGATCGCCGCGCACGAAGTGGGCCACGCCATCCAGCACGAGAAGGCGTACGCGCCGTTTCGCGTTCGCAGCTTGATGTTTCCCACAGTCGCCTTTGCGTCGAGATCCTGGCTGATCCTCCTGATGATCGGCGTGTTCGCCAATATCGCCGGTCTCGCGCAACTCGCGATCATCCTTTTCGCAGTCGTCGTGCTGTTCCAGCTCGTGACGCTGCCGGTCGAGTTCGACGCCTCGCGGCGCGCAAAGGTGCAGCTCCACTCCCTCGGCCTCGTCAGCTCGGGCGAGGAGCAGGGTGTCACCAAAGTGCTCAGCGCGGCCGCGATGACCTACGTCGCCGCAGCGCTCGCTGCGCTCTCACAGCTCGCCTACTACGCGCTCATCTTTCTCGGCAACCGCAACTAGTGCGTTGTCCCTGAACGTTGCGCCTGTTTGCCCCACAGGCTGGTGAACGTTCCGGCCGCTCCCGGGACAGGCTGCGCCAGTCCCCTACGGGGTTTTCGGTCAAACGTTTCGGGACGGCGCACTAGAGGCTTGCCGTGCGGCTCGTCGCACTCGTCCTGAGAGCGGGTGCCGTCGTTGTGGCGGCCGGGTTCCTCTTCTCGTTGCTCGTCGACGGCGCACCGGCACCGGTAGCCGAGCCGGCACAGGCGGCATCGAAGATCGTCGCCGTCAAGAAGACCGTCGTCGTGACGAAGCCGGCGCGCGCCGTGCCCGCAGGGGTCGTCACGATCGCCGCCGTCGGCGACATCGTGATGGGCTCGACACCGAACCTGCCGCCCGCCGGCGGCCGGTCGTTCTTCGACGGTGTCGAGACCGATCTCGCCGGCGATGTCGTGCTCGGGAACCTCGAGGGGACTCTCTCCACGGGAGGCAGTTCGAAGTGCGGTGCCGGCAGCACCAACTGTTACGCCTTCCAGACGCCGCCGTCGTACGCGGCGTGGTTGCGCAAGGCCGGCTTCACGGTGATGAACCTCGCGAACAACCACGCGTTCGACTACGGCCCGTCCGGGCAGGCGCAGACGCTTGCCGCGCTCGCGAGACAACGTCTCGCGCACACGGGGCGTCCGGGCGAGATCACCTACCAGCAGGTCGGCGAGATCAGGGTGGCGGTGGTCGGCTTTGCGCCATACCCGTGGGCGCAGCAGCTCAAGGATATCCCTGCCGCCCGGCGTCTCGTGAAGACGGCCGCGGCGGAGGCAGACGTCGTCATCGTCACCATGCACGCCGGTGCGGAGGGCACGGATCACACGCACGTGCGGGCGGGAACCGAGATGTACCTCGGCGAGAATCGAGGCAACGTCGTCGCGTTCTCCCATGCGGTCGTCGACGCGGGCGCGGACGTCGTCATCGGCCACGGCCCCCACGTGCTGCGGGGGATGGAGTGGTATCGGGGCCGTCTGATCGCCTACTCGCTCGGAAACTTCGCCGGCTACAAGGTCTTCGCGCTCGGGGGGCCGCTGTCGCTCAGTGGCATCCTCCGGGTGACGCTCCGTGGCGACGGCGGCTTCGACAGCGGCACCCTGGTACCGACCCGCCTCGT
>JANOUB010000504.1:0-1868 GCA_031416615.1 Thermoleophilia bacterium | reverse complement strand
CGACCGTCCAACCCAGGTCGGCGCCGCGCAGTGGATCGGCCTCCGGGCCGCCGTGGCTGTTCGGCGCGTAGACCGGTTGTGACCCCGCATGGCGGTAGGTCATCTGCCCGTCTTTGTTGTAGGAGTGCACCTCGACCTTGGGGGCGTTGATCGGGAGTTGCTCGTAGTTGGCGCCGATGCGGTGCAGATGGGTGTCGTGGTAGGAGAAGATCCGGCCCATCAGCATCTTGTCCGGGCTGAGGCCGATTCCGGGCACGAGGTTGGCGGGCGAGAAGCCGGCCTGCTCGACCTCGGCGAAGAAGTTGGCCGGGTTGCGGTCGAGCACCAGGCGACCGACGGTGATCGGCGGGTAGTCGCCGTGCGGCCACACCTTGGTGAGGTCGAACGGATTGAACCGGTAGCCGGCGGCCTCCTCGAACGGCATCACCTGCATCTCGAGACGCCACTCCGGGGCCTCCCCGGCGGCGATCGACTCCCATAGATCACGGCGGTGGAAGTCCGGGTCCTCCGCAGTCATCGCCTTGGCTTCTCCGTCGGTGAAGTTCTCGACGCCCTGGACCGCCTTGAAGTGGTACTTGACCCAGAAGCGCTCGCCGCCGGCGTTGATCCACGAGAACGTGTGGCTGCCGTAGCCATTCATGGTGCGCAAGGTGCGCGGCGTGCCGCGGTCGGACATCAGGACCGCCACCTGGTGGGCGCTCTCGGGCGACAGCGTCCAGAAATCCCATTGCATGTCGTTCGAGCGCAGCCCGGTGTCCGGCAGGCGCTTCTGGGAATGGATGAAGTCCTGGAACTTCGTCGCGTCGCGCACGAAGAATACCGGCGTGTTGTTGCCGACCAGGTCGTAGTTTCCCTCGTCGGTGTAGAGCTTCAGCGCGAAGCCGCGCGGGTCGCGCACGGTGTCAGGGAAGCCCTGCTCACCGGCCACCGTCGAGAAGCGCGCAAAGACGGGCGTCCGCTTGCCGACGTGCGCAAGGAAGCTCGCCTTCGTGAACTGGGTGACGTCCTCGGTGACTTCGAAGAAGCCGTGGGCGCCGGTTCCCTTGGCATGCACGACGCGCTCCGGGACGCGCTCGCGGTTGAAGTGCTGCATCTTCTGGACGACGTAGTGGTCGTGCAACACTGTCGGTCCGCTGGGGCCGACGGTCAGCGAGTACTCGTCGCTCGAGGCGGGGATCCCGGAGTCGGTGGTCGTCGCCGGAGGGAGGTCAGGGCTGCTCGCGGGCGGGTTTGGCTCGGTCATCGTGGACTCTCTTTCCTCGGTTGCGGTTGATCCCGGCCGGCGCGGCAGGCGGCGCACAGACCCCAGTAGATGATTTCGGCCTCCTCGACCTCGTAACCGGCCGGCCCGTCCGGCTCGAGGCAGGGGGCGTGGAAGACCCAGTCTACTCGGAGTACGAATCAATCCAGAAAGCGACCAGATCGTGATCTGGGTTCATGCTTCTGGAGCTAGGAGCCGGCGCTTTGTGTTGGTGGGCACAGCCGCGGGGCGCTACGAAGGCACGGCCCGGTATCCGAGCGCCTCGATCTCGTCGCGGCACTCGCTCGACCGAAGCCGCGCGCGAAGCCCGGCAACCCTGCCGTCGCTCTCGAGGCCTGCGGCGGCTACGAGCTCGAGCGTCTGCGTTGCGAGCGGAACGAACTCGAGCGACTGCCTCTTGCAGGCGGAGAGCACGCCCAGGGTGCAGTCGGCCGCCCCGGCGGCAACGGCTGCGGCTGCCGCAGCATGAGAACGCGCCTCGCGGCTGTAGCCTTCGATGGCTACAGGGTCGATCGAATGCTCGGCCAGCAGGGCGTCGAGGAGCCTCCGCGACGACGAGCCCTGCTGGCGGTTGGCGATTCTGACCCCGGGGCGGCCGAGGGCGTCG
>JANOUB010000503.1:0-2069 GCA_031416615.1 Thermoleophilia bacterium | reverse complement strand
CCGACACCATCCAAGGCGGCGCTCCAAATGAGCGATGGACAGAGGCTTACGACGTGGATCGAGTGGTACCGCTTTGCGCGGCACGCGCTCGAACTCGGACAGACCGAGGCATCCTCGTACGCCACCGCCCGCTACGTCGAGGAGCAGAATCGCACCGTCGCCCGCCAGTGGCGAGCAGCATGAGCGGCGACCCGACCATTGAGGCCCTGCCCGCGGGTGTCCTCGAAGAACACGCCCCGGATCCTGCTGCTCGGGTTCTGAGCTGGCGGATCGAGCAGTTGATCGCGGTTGGCTTCGACAGCGACGCGGCCTTCGTGCTCGCTCTCGACCGCGCCGTCGATCTCCACGACGCGACCGAGCTCGTCCGGCGCGGCTGCCCGCCGAACACCGCATTCCGCATCCTCGTCTGACTTCGGTTTACGACGTCGGGTCCTCTGCCTTGATCGCCCGCCGACCCCGGAGCCGCATCGCGCCGGAACCGAGCGCCACGCCGAGAAGGATCAGCGCCAGGCCGATCAGCGAGGACGCTTTGATCCGCTCATCGAGGATCAGCGCGCCGTACACGAGCGCGATGCCGGGCATCAGGTAGGTGACCAGGCTGAGGCGCCGGGCTCCGAACAACGCGATCACCCGGAACAGGATCAGCTGCGCGATTGCCGTGCCGACGAGCGACAGCAGCAGCAGCGACACGATCGCGCCGGTCGTCGGCATCGAGCTCGGGGGCTGAGCGATCGCGAGCGGCAGCAGGATGACGCCGCCGGCGAGCATCGAGCCGGTCGCGAGCACGGGCCCCGAGATCGTTCCACGCAGGCGAAGCTGGCCGTAGATCCCGGCCGACGCGTAGAAGACGGAGGCGAGCACGACCGCGAGCGTGCCCGCGACGGCCCACGCATTGCCGGCAGGTGCGACCCCCGCCACGAACGCCACGCCGACGAGCCCGAGGCAGACACCGAAGATCCTCGTCGGGCCAATCCGCTCGTGCGGCAGGAACCGCAGCCCGATCAGCAGCGAGAAGATCGGGACAGTCGCCTGGGCAATCGCCGCCGGGCCCGAATCGATGTGCTGCTCGCCCCAGGCGACGAGCCAAAAGGGGAGCGCCGCGTTGAGCAGGCCGAGCACGAGCGACTCGCGCCAGGCGGTACGGAGGCGCCTGACGGCCGTCGCCGGGCCGAGCGTCACGCCGAGGTAGCCGAGCAGAACGACACCGGCGATCAGTGCCCGCGCGGCCATCAGCGCACCGGGGGAGAATCCTCCCTCGACCCCGACCTTGATGAACAGGTACGAGGCTCCCCACGCGGCGGCGAGGGTGAGGATGAGCGGCCAGTATCTGCGCGTCAAGGTCTGAGGCTAGCCTTCCTGGACGAACGTGCGAGGCCGGTCGCGAGAGCGGTGCCGGCGAGCACGAACGCCAGGCCGATCAGCGCCGTCGCGGTGATCGCCTCGTCGAGGAACACGGCGCCGTAGGCGAGCGCGAACGCCGGCACGAGATAGGTGACGAGGATCGCGCGCGATGCACCGGCGCTTGCGATGATCGCGAAGTAGAGAAGGTAGGCGATGCCCGAGCCCAGCGCGCCGAGGGCGATGACAGCGAACCACACCTTCGCGGGAGGCATCGTCTGGGGCAGCTGGGCGAGGCCGAACGGTGCCATCAGCACGGCCGCGCAGGCGAGTTGGCCGATTGACACCTGCAGCGGTGGAAGCCCGCGCACGGTGCGGCCGGCGTACAGCACCGAGACCGCGTAACAGAGCGCGACGCCGATCACCGCGAACGCGGCGACGAGGTTGCCGCCGCTCTGGACACCCACGAGCAGAGCGACGCCGACGAACCCGACACCGATACCGATCAGCCGCACTCCGGTGACGCGCTGGCTGACGTCGATGCGTGAGGCAAGGATGACGGTGAAGATCGGCGCCGCCGCCTGGATCACTGCCGTCAGGCCGGTGTCGAGGTGCGTCTCCGCGAAGCCGAGCAACCAGAACGGGACCGCGTTGTTGAGCACCCCGAGCACCACGAGCGGCACAAGGTGGCCGCGCAGCGGCGTGAGACCACCCCTGCCGGGAAGGAGCGC
>JANOUB010000502.1:0-10637 GCA_031416615.1 Thermoleophilia bacterium | reverse complement strand
CTCGCACGTCGAGAGTCGCGCTCCGTGTCGAACGCATTGGATGCGGTCGCGTGCGTGGTCGGTTCTACCCCCGACGCCGGGACCGCCGCCGCCGGGCGCGCTGCGCTCGTGCGCAGCGAGTGGTAGTCAGCCAGGGCGATGTCTGCTGGGCGTCGCTCGCTGAACCGATCGGCTCGGGACCAGGGTTCCGTCGCCCCGTCGTCGTCGTCCAGGGTGACGCGTTCAACGCGAGCAAGCTCGCGACGGTTGTCGTCGTGCCGCTCACGAGCAATCTCCGCTGGGCCGCAGCGCCCGGGAACGTCCTGCTCGAGGCGGGGCGGACCGGATTGCCGAAAGATTCGGTGGTGAACGTTTCGCAGATCGTCGCTGTCGACCGCAGCGTCCTCTCGGAACGCGTCGGGCTGCTCGACGACGCGGGCCTCGAGCTCATTCTCTCGGGGATCGATCTCGTCCTGGGTCGCGAGTAGTGCCCGACGCCGGGCCGGGCGCCCAGCCTCGGTGTCACGCCCGGGTCGGGCTTTGTTTAGCCTGGCGTCCCGGGCTAGGCGTCCCGGGCTAGGCGCCCGTGCTCGCGCACGAACGCCACGAACTCTTCCGCCGCACGGGTCTGCGCGCGTCCTGAGGCCCGCACGAGCGAGATCTCACGCTTCGCGTTCATGCCCTCGAGCCGCGCCTCGGCGAGGGTGCCCGCGGCGAGGTCGGACTCGACCGCGGTCCGCGAGATGAACGTGACGCCGTAGCCGGCCTGCACGGCGCTGCGTACCGACTCCTGAAGACCGAGCTCGAGCGATGTCGAGAGTTCCCGCAGGCGGACGCCCATGGAACGGAGCTCGTCCTCGACGACCTGTCTGACGCCGGCGCCTGCCTGCATCAGGATCAGCGTCTCGCCCCTCAGCTCGTCGATGCCGACGGTGCGGCCTGCGAATGAGTGCCCCGGCGGACAGATCAGGATC
The DNA here is from genome assembly GCA_031416615.1 of Thermoleophilia bacterium. Lineage (GTDB taxonomy): Bacteria > Actinomycetota > Thermoleophilia > Gaiellales > Gaiellaceae > Gaiella. The sequence continues at coordinate 9,684 of JANOUB010000502.1, read as the reverse complement.
ACCTCGTCCTCGAGGATCGGCTCGAAGCGGACGGCCCGGTGGCGGCGCGCAGCGCCGACGATGCCGAGCTCGAGCTCGCGTTCGGCGACCAGATCGACGACGGTCTGCGTGTCGTGGACCTCGAGCGCAACGCGCAGATCGGGGTGGTACCGCTGGAACGCGCACAGGAGAATCGGCACCGCGACCGCGGCGGGGCCGGTCGACGCCCCGATCGACAGCTTGCCCGTCAGGGCACCGGCGCTCTCGGAGGCGACCTCATCGAGTATCTGCTCCTCGAGCTGGAGCAGGCGCTGGGCGCCGCGGAATAGTCGCAGCCCGGCCTCGGTCGGCTCCACCCGGCGACCGGAACGGTCGAGTAGCTGCGTCCCGAGCCGCTTCTCGAGCGCCCGCACCTGGAGTGAGACAGCGGGCTGGGTGACGCCGAGCCGTTCGGCCGCCTGCGAGAAGCTCCGGCGTTCGACGACGGCGCAGAAGGCGGCAAGCTGACGCGTATCCATAAGCGAACCTTATCTCCTTGACCGAGAAAATCGCAGCCGGCGAACGTGGAACGACCCGGTAGGGGAAGGAGACTGAATTGAGGCTGCGCCGTTGGGTGTCGGCGACTTCCAAGAAAGAGAGCGTCTTTCGAGGATCGGGAGAGCCGGAGAAAGCACCGGGCGACCGTGCAGGCCAAGTGTATAACGGTCGAACAGCTCCCCGACCGGCGCTACCGGCTTGCGGAGCCCTTCCTCGCCGAATGGCTCGACCGCGACCGGTCGACCAGGATGGAGCACGGAGCATGAAGGTCTGGATCGACATGACCAACTCGCCGCACGTGCCGTTCTTCCGGCCGCTGGTCAGGCTGCTCGAGGAACGTGGCCACGACGTTCGCGTCTCCGCCCGCGACTTTGCTCAGACGCTCGAGCTCCTCGACGCGGCCGGCATCCACTACGACGTCGTCGGGCCTCCGCACGGAGGCGCCGGCCGAGCCGGGAAGATCCGCGCCATGGGCTCACGGCTCCGGGTGCTGCGCGCCTGGGCCCGGCCGCAGCGGTTCGATCTCGCCCTCTCGCATGCCTCACACGAGCTACCGCTCGCAGCCCGCTCGCTCGGAGTGCGGTCGTCGTACGCGTACGACTACGAGTTCGCGCGCGCGCAGCACACTCTGGGCTCCCGCGCCGCGACACGCGTCGTCGTTCCCGACGCGATCCCGCAGGAGCGGCTCGACCGCCTCGGCGCGACCGCCGCCAAGGTGCGCCGTTATCCGGGGCTGAAGGAGGAGTACTACCTCTCGGGGCTCTCCCCCGACACGGACGTGTTGGACGAACTCGGCCTTGACCCGGCACGCGTTCTCGTCGTCGTGCGCACGCCACCGGAGGTCTCGCTGTACCACCGCCACGGCAACCCGCTCTTCGCGGAGCTGCTCGAGCGGCTCGGGAACGATCCGGCCGTGCAGGCGGTCGTCCTCCCACGCACACCTGCTCAACGCGATGCGCTCCGGGAGGCGGCGCTGCCGTCTCTCGTCGTGCCCGAGCATGCGATCGACGCGCAGAGCCTGATCGCACTCGCAGATCTCGTCGTCTCGGCGGGAGGGACGATGAATCGCGAGGCCGTAGCACTCGGGACGCCGGTCTGGACGACCTTCGCGGGGAGGCTCGGCGCGGTCGACGAGGCGCTCGTCGCTGCCGGACATCTTCACCGGCTCGGGTCAACCGACGACCTCGTGCTCGAGAAACGGGATCGCGATACCGTGGGAACGAGCCGCGACCCACAGGTCATCCTCGACCTGATGCTGTCCGCGATTTCGCACTGATCACCCCGATGTGATATGCCCTGCGGTTCAGACACCCCGCCAGGGGAGAAGAGGGGGAGGACATGCGCACAACCAGAGCCACAGCCATCGCCGCGGTGGTCACAGCGCTCGGTGCGGTCGGAGTCGCGGCCGCGCTCGCAGGAGAGAACGAGAGCGGCTTCAAGACATCGACGCCCGCGATGCTCGTACCCGTAGCACCAGGGGTGACGACCGAAGCCCTGCTCACCGTCGGCGACTCGTTGCCCGGCGGCTACCGCTTCGAATCGATCCCCGACGGGATCGCGATCAAGACCCGGGGCCAGGGCAGGCTCGACGTCTGGGTGAACCATGAGACCTCGCTCGTACCGTTCCCGGTGCGTAACCCGGCGACCCCGGCGACTCTCGCGGCCAATCCGACGACGTTCCACGACTACACCAACGCGCTCGTCAGCCAACTCACGATCAACCAGCATTCTGGCGGTCTCCTCCAGGGCAGGATCGTGCTCCCGAGCGAGGCGAACTACCAGCGCTTCTGCTCGAACACGCTCGTTGGAGCCCCGCAGGGCTTCGAGCGAGAGCTCCTCCTGACGAACGAGGAGGCGCAGGACTTCGTCGCCCGATCCGGCACCGCCTGGCCGGTCGCAACAAACGACCCGTCACGAGAGCAGGCGGGTGTCGTCGTCGCGTACGACATCAAGAGCGGTGAGTACCGCTCGGTGCTCGGCATGGGGCGCCACAACCACGAGAACAGCGTCGCGCTCCCCGGGTTCGGCCAGCCGGTGGTCATCTCGGGCGACGATACGTTCACGTCCAACCCGCCGAACTCGCAGCTCTACATGTACATGGCGCTCAATGGCGCTGGCGTGTGGAACGATCGCGGGAAGCTCTACGCGTTCGTCCTCGACAACCAGTCGAAGCCGAACTACAACAACGTCTCGACCGCAGACGGGGCGCTGACCGGCGAGTTCAAGGAAGTGCCGAGAGACATCGCGCGCGGGAAGGATCCCGTGACCGGCGCGGAGCTCGACTCGAGCATCCTCACCGTGCCCGGGACGCCACCGGGCGGAACGCCGAATGGCCCGCAGTGGCTGCTCGACCAGTGGGGCAACGCGGAGAACAACAGCTACGGAAAGAACGTCTTCGATTTCATCCGGATCGAGGACATCGCCTATGACAAGCGGCCGGGCATGTGGAACGTGCTGTACCTCGCCGACTCGGGTCGCGGCAGTGGCTTGGCCCCGAACGGGCGCATCTGGCGGATGGAGCTCGACAGGAGCAACCCGGCCAAAGTGACCTCGCTCACGATCCTCCTCGAGGGCGGGACGGCGCTAGGGTCGGGCTCGCTGCACCAGCCCGACAACCTCGAGACCACCGCGACCAGCCTCCTGATCCAGGAGGACCCGAGTTCCGGCAACACGTATGCGCCACCCGAAGGAGCCGGGAAAACGACAGCGCGCATCTGGCGGTACGACCTCGTCGCGGGTGGCCCACCCGAGATCGTGGCACGGGTCAGTCAGGCACTCGACCCGGCAGCCAAGCTCGGCTCATGGGAGTCGAGCGGCATCATCGACGCATCGGCGGCGTTCGGTCCCGGGTGGTTCCTCGTCGACGTCCAGGCGGGAAGCCTGACCACCGACCGAACGGTCGTCGAGCCCGACTCGCCGACAGACACCGACGCGATCGTCGACGCCGTCCGCGAGCGGGAGGGCGGCCAGCTACTCCGAATCTACATCCCCGGCGCGTAGCTCGACCACGCGGCACGCACAAAGTGGGTCAGGACTCGGAGCCTGACCCACTCTCCAGCCGCACGGGGTCTGCCACGGGTGCGGAGTGGGGCTTCACGAACGATCTGGGGGCGTTGGCGCGTGTCCTGCGAGTTTGAGGATGAACGCTAGCGATGCCGGCGGGCCCGGCCAGTGCTGGGTGATGATCGCGGGGTCACTGCCTCGGAGGACGTGGCGGAGTGCGAGCGCGACGATGACTGCGTCGTCGAGGTAGCCGGCGACCGGGATGAAGTCGGGTACGAGGTCGATGGGTAGCGCGAGGTAGGGAATCACCGCGGCGAGAAGGAGCTTCTTGCTCCGTGGCACACGGGGGTCTCCGATCAGGCGCCGGAAGAGGACGATGCAGTCGGGAACGAGGCTGGCGACGGCACGCGCAGTGTCAGCCTTACCTGCGATGACGAGCGCGACAACGAACCCTGCGTAGACGGCGATCGCTGAGAGCAGGCTCACGACGAGCCATTGCCATGTACTCACCCGTGGATCGCGTCGTCCGTCACGGGATCGAGGAAGTGGAGGTGCTCGAGATCGACGGAGACCACCAGGCTCAGTACGTGACGGACGTCTCGGGAGTCCGCCTCGGCTCGCCGACGATCCGGCTCAGGGCTTCGACGAGCTCGAGCGTGTCGCCTTCCTCGACGAGGCGCTCGAGGAGAGCGAGCTCCTCGTTGAGCCACGCTGCCTCGACCGGCGGGCGGGCGATCCGCTCGATCTTCGGGTGCGGGCTCGGTGAGACGACCTCACCGTCGCCGACGAGCACCTCGTGCAGCTTCTCCCCGGGGGCAGGCCCGATCACCTCGATCGGGATCTCTGTCCCAGGCTCCTTGCCCGACAGCCGAATCATGTTCTCCGCCAGATCCATGATCCGCACGGGCTCCCCCATGTCGAGCACATAGACCTGCCCTCGCTCGGCGATCGCACCCGCCTGGACGACGAGCTGCACTGCCTCGGGGATCGTCATGAAGAACCGGGTCATCTCCGGGTGCGTCACCGTCACCGGGCCGCCCTTCGCGATCTGCCGCCGGAAGATCGGGATCACCGAGCCCGAGGAGCCGAGCACGTTGCCGAACCGCACCGCCACGAACCGCGTCGGGACGTCGGCCCGGTGCCCCCAGGTCTCGACGATCCATTCGCAGAGCGCCTTCGACTGGCCCATGACCGTCTGCGGATTCGCCGCCTTGTCCGTCGACACGAGCACGAACCTCTTGGCGCCGAACTCGACGGCGGCGTCCGCCAGTGTCCGCGTGCCCAGGGTGTTGTTCCGCACCGCCTCGACCGGGTTCGCCTCCATCATCGCGACGTGCTTATACGCAGCCGCGTGGAAGACGACGCCGGGCCGGTACGTGCCGAACACCTGCCGCATCTTGACGCCATCCTTGACATCCGCCACGACCGGGAAGCCGTCGCGAAACCCGCGTTCACGAACGAGCTCACGGTCGATCTCGAACAGCGCCGGCTCCGAATGATCAACCAACACGAGCCGTGTCGGCCCGAGCCGGGAGAGCTGCCGACAGAGCTCGGAGCCGATCGAGCCACCTGCGCCCGTGACCATCACGACCTCATTCGAGATGTAGCCGGCGATCGCCTCGAGATCGACTTCGACAGGCTCCCGCCCGAGCACATCCTCGACCTCAACCGGCCGCAACTGCGTCGTCAGTCCGGAGTCACCGCCCACGAGCTCCGCCAACCCGGGCAGCGTCTTCACCGGCAGCCCGGCAGCCCGCGCTGCCTCGACGATCTTGCCACGCACCTCGCCCGATGCCGATGGCATCGCGATCAGCACCTCGTCCGGCCGCCGGTCGCGGATCAGGTGCGGCAGGTCGGCTGTCATGCCGAGGACGCGGATCCCGTGGAGGCGCAGGTTGCGCTTGCGGGGATCATCGTCAACGATCCCGATCGGCGTGTAGCCGAGTCCCGGGTTTCGCAGCATCTCCTTGATCACGAGTTGGGCCGCATCGCCGGCCCCGACGACGATCGCCTCCTTGCCGCGGGCCACGACCTGCCCGGGAAGCGGACGCTCGATCAGCGTCCGGGCGAGCAGGCGCGACCCGGCGACGAACGCTAGGCACAGGAGCAAGTCGATGAACCAGACCCCGGTCGGAACGCGCGCCGGGTGCAGCTCGAACAAGGTAAAGATCACGAAGGTGGCCAGCGAGGCGAGCGTGACGCCGCGGAGTGCCGTCCACATGTCGCGGGTCGAGACGTAGCGCCACCACCGGTTGTAGAAGCCCGCGAACGCGAACACCGTCAGCTGGATCGCAACGACAACGAGGATGATCTGCCAGTCGAGGTACCGGTCGTAGTAGACCGGCCGCCCCTGGTCGAACCGCAGCAGCCACGCGAGCGTCCAGGCGAGGGCGATGATCCCCGCGTCGGCGGCGATCTGCCAGAGAGCGTGTCGATTGAACGGGGATCTCACGGCAGGTCGGTAGATCGGAGCAAGGGAGACAGCACGCTACCTCGCGTTCCGGTTGCTCATTTCCGTCTTCTCATGCGGCCGCGACGCCGGCGGCGGCGGCGAGCACGGTGGCGACGACCTTCTCCTGCACGTCGGCGCCGATGCAGCCCCACATGGGTAGGGCGAGGTTGTCCGCGGCGGCACGCTCGGTCTCGGGAAGTGAGCCCGGGCCATAGCCCAGATAGCGCATCGCGGGCTGCAAGTGCAACGGCGTCACGTAGTAGGACGCCGACGCGATGCCGGCCTCGGTCAGCGCGGCGGCAAGCCGAGCTCGGTCAGGAGTGCGCACGACGTACATGTGGTACACGTGGCCCGGCTCGTCGAACGGCACATCGACCACGTCGCCGAGCCCGAGCTCCGCGTAGCGCGCGGCGCCCTCGCGGCGCCCTTGGTTCCATCCTGCGAGCCGGGGCAGGAACACCCGGAGCGCAGCGGCCTGGATCGCATCGAGCCTCGAGTTCGTACCGACCAGCTCGAACGTCTTCTTGTCGCGAGAACCGTGGAAACGCAACATGCGGACGCGCTCGGCCACCTCGTCGTCGCGACAGGCGACAAGACCTCCGTCGCCGAGGGCAAAGAGGTTCTTGGTCGGGAAGAAGCTGAACGTCGAGCAGACGCCCGAGCTCGCGACGCCGGCGGCGCCGAACGCCTGCGCGGCGTCCTCGATCAGCGGCGGCCCGAGGGCAGCGAGCTCGGCAAGCGACGCGGGGCGGCCGAACAGGTGCACCGGCATGATCGCCTTGGTCCGCGGCGTGATTCGCGCAGACACGTCCTCGGGGTCGAGGTTGAGGCTGACGGGATCGATATCGGCGAATACCGGGGTCGCGCCGACGCGGGCAATCGCCTCCGACGTCGCGTAGAACGTGAACGACGGGCAGATCACCTCGTCACCCGGGCCGATGCCCATCGCCTCGAGCGAGAGGATCAGGGCGTCAGTACCGTTAGCGACGCCGATCGCGTGCGGGACGCCGAGGTAGGCGGCCGATTCCCGCTCGAATGCCTCGACCTCGGGGCCGAAGATGAAGCGGCCCGACTCGAGCACCTCGGCAAAGCGCTCCTTGAGTTCGGGAATCATTGGCGCATATTGCGCCTTGACATCGACAAGCGGAATCACGACGTCCGAGTGTACCGCGACGGCCGTGTGCAGGGAAAAACGCAGGCCGCCAAATCGGTGGATCCCGGTCGAGGTCAGGCCTCGCCGACAGCCCGCCGCTTGCGCAGGAAGCGCCAACCGAGCCATGCGGCGGCGCCCGCGATAAGCAGCGCGACGGCGACATCGGCGTAGCGGAATGCCTCATGGAAGCTCTCCCAGCTCGCGCCGACACCCCAGCCGACGCCCGCGAACGCGAAGCACCAGATAGCCGACCCGATCAGGGTGAGCACGGTATACCGCAGCAGCGGAGCCTCGAAGATGCCGGCAGGGATCGAGACGAACGACCGCACGACGGGCGTGAGGCGCCCGAGCAACACCGCCCAGTTCTCCCACCGCAGGAACCACGCGTCTGCCCGCTCCAGCTTGGCATGATCGAGATGGAGCCAGCGCCCGTGCCGCTCGAGGTACGGCCGGCCGGCGCGGCGGCCGATTTCCCACCCGATCACAGCGCCGATCAGGTAGCCGATGGTGCCGGCGAGCGCGATCGCGAGATATGCGGGAAAGCCCGGTGCGAACGTGTGGCCGAAGAGTGTCACCGACTGCCCCACGATCGCGCCCGAGGCGACAGCGCCGCCGTAGACCATGATGACCTCGCTCGCGGCCGGGAAGACCGCATCGATCAACATCAGGCCGAAGACCGCGTAGAGGCCGTAATTGCCGATCGCGCTCGTGATCGACTCGGTGATGCCGCTGAGGACGGAGAAGAGCATGACGCGACGACTCTACTGGGCGGCGCGGCCCGGCTTCGGACCAACGATCCGCTGAACGCGGACGTCGCGCGTCAGCTCGATCGTCCCGAGAGCGTTCTTGGCCACGACCCGGACGACGTACTTACCGCCCTTGACGGCCTTGCGTTTCCGGTCGAGGCCGTTCCAGGCGAGGGCCGGCCTGCCGGACGGGTAGGAGCGCCTGGCGAGCGTTCGTACCACCTCGCCGGCCGACGTCTCGACGGTGACAACAACGCGCGCGACGCGAGACTGCTTCCACGTGATCGCAAGGTCGCGACCGAGCGGCGGCAGGAACAGCTTGCGCGGCGCCGTGAGCAGGTAGCCGACGGTGGTGTTGACGGTGAAGACCTGCTCCATCGCGGAAGGCTGTCCGATGTCGTCGATCGCGGAGACGACGAGCTTCCAGCGGCCGTTCGCCGGTTGCGGATCGGCGCGACGAGCGAGCGTCGTCGTCGGCGAGGGAGGCGGCGGGGTCACCGGCGGGGGTGGCACGGGAGGCTGGGGCGGCACGGGCGGCGGTGGCACAGGAGGCGGCGGGCTCGGGGGTGGTGGGAACGGGAGTTTGTAAGCTCCGGCCTCCAGCTCCGCGGTCTCCGTGTAGGCAACGCTGCCGTCGGGCGCCGTCAGGGTCACCGTCGCCGTGGAGGGGCGTACGAGCTTGTAGCGCAGGCTCTGGCGGTCGGCGACCCCATCACCGTCGGGTGAGACGACCGACACCGCCGGTGGCACGAAGACTCCGGTGTACTGGAACAGCAGGGCCGTCGAGATCGACCGCTCGACACCCGAGGGCCGGTTCAGCAGCGAGCCGTCGAACGCCATCGTCGTCGAGCCGCCGCCGTCGAGGGCCATCCCGGTAACGGCACCGAGCCGAACAAGCGTCTGCGCCAGTTCGAAGTTGGACAATCCGACCGAGTACCCGGGCTGGCTGCCGTCGACGGCAACGAGGATGATGCGTCCGTCAGCGAGCTGGCCGAGGCCGGTACGAGGTACCCGCGGAGCGAGCTGGCTCGACGTGAACAGCTCACCCGCTCGGAAGACCGGCGTCCCGTCGCGGACGATCTGGGGGCCGCCGCCGATTGCTGAGACGACACCGGGCCAGTCCGGCTTGAACACGAGACGGGACGTCACGAACTGCCCCACCGGTGCCTCCGCGGTCAGCACGGCCGCTGCCGACCCGGCGGCGACGAGCACGGCGCCGCCGAGTGGGATCGGCACGGAAGCCCCGCCGCTGCGCACCTCGACAACAGGGGCTACGAGATCGGCGCCGGGCACCGACGCGGGAAAGGGGAAGAGGATCGCGGAGGTGGCGCCGGGCACCGGCGGGGTCGCCGGCCCCCAGGCCTGCGTGTACAGCGCGATCCCTCCGGGCGACGGTGGCTTGTTGAAGGACTTGAGCGTGCGCCTCGCCCCCGCACCCTGCCAGGTGCCGACGAAAGAGATTCGGCGCACGTCGAGCGTGCCGTCCGTCGTCACGCCGGCGCTCGCGCGTTCGTTGGAAGGTGGGCTCGCCACCTGGCCTTCCCGCATCAGCACGCCACTCGGCACCCCCGTCGCGAACGTGAAGTAGTCGCCGTTGACGCCGGCTGTCGTCGCCGATCCCGCAAGCCGGCGTTGCATCGCCGTCAGCGTCTCCGTGCCGGTCAGCGTCTCGTTCGACAGAGCCGGTGCCAGGGTCGTCGTCCCGCCCGGGCGCGGCCCGATCATGACATTGAGCGCAACGGGACCATGCGGGGTGAACTGGACGGCGCCGTCGTAGGTGACACCGGGCCAGAGCGTGCGCACCTGCGCCGCCG
>JANOUB010000501.1:0-2195 GCA_031416615.1 Thermoleophilia bacterium | reverse complement strand
CGCCGGGAGCGTTTTCCCGGGGGAAGGAGCTAGACCTTGCCGCGAACGCCGTGCACCGGTCTCCCGGCCGCCTCCCAGGCGTAGTACGAAGCGCTCGGCCCGAACGACTGCTCGTACGAGATGACCCGGGGATTGCGGCCGACCTCCTTCGCACGCTGCGCATGCCAGAGGAGGTTCGGATCGTCGCGCTCCTCCCAGACGAGCACGAGGTGCGCCGCCGTCATGTGCACCGCGACGAACGTGCAACCCGCTGCGGGACACGGAAACGGATCGGTGCGGACGCAGTACCAGCCCAGGTAGTCGCTGGAACCATCGTCCTCCCAGAGCTCCTCGTCCTCGACAGCCCAATCCTCGTCGAGGAGCAGGGAGCCGCGCTCTGGCCTCTCGTCTTCGTTCACGGCAGCACGATAACCGCAGCGACGCGCAACGCGGCGGCCCGGAACGCGACGAGGCCCCCGGGCAGTAGGTGCGCCGGGGGCTTGTCGCGTCGGTGCCGGCCCGGGGGGAGGGCCGGCGGCGGGCGGCTACTGGGAGGGGGAGTTCGGTTGCCGCCCGAGCGTGACAGTGACCGTCTTGACGGCGTCACCGCGGTAGATCTTCAGCTGGATCTTCTCGCCGGGCTTGCGCGCGGCGATCACATCGCGAAGCTCGTCGATCGTCGCGACGGACCTCCCGTCGGCAGCGACGATCACATCGCCGCCTATCCGGAAGCTCTCGCCCGCGATCACGACCTGCTTGTTGCCTGCCTTCAGCCCGGCGCCTGCGGCACCCGAGCCGTCACGTACCGTCTGGATCACGAGACCCTTGGTGACTGGCAGGCGGAAAGACTTTGCGATGTCGGAGGTGACCCCGACGGCGGATACGCCGAGATAGGCGTGCTCGACCTTGCCCGAGGTCAGCAGCTGGCCGATCACGGTCTTGACGGTGTTCGCGGGGACGGCGAAGCCGATCCCAACGTTGCCGTCGCCGGCGCCGCCGGTCTCGATCTGCGAGTTGATCCCGATCACCTCGCCGCGCGTGTTGAGCAGCGGGCCCCCGCTGTTGCCGTGGTTGATCGGCGCATCGGTCTGGATCACGTGGTCGATCGAGTACCCGTTCGGCGCCCTGACGTTCCGCTGGAGGGCGCTGACGATGCCGGCCGTGACCGTTCGCTCGAGGCCGAACGGGTTGCCGATCGCGACGACCGCGTCGCCGACTTCGAGTCGAGTCGAGTCGGCCAGGGCAAGTGGTGTGAGCGCGCTGGCACTGGCATCGACCTTGAGCAGTGCGAGGTCGGTGGACGGGTCGCCGCCGACGAGGGTTGCCTTCAGCGTGTCGTCGTTCGAGAAGCGCACCTGGATCGAGGTTGCTCCGTCGATGACGTGAAAGTTGGTGACGATGTGCCCTTGCTTGTCCAACACGAAGCCCGAGCCGAGCGACTGAGACGACTGCTGGAACTGGCCGGTCGAGGAGGTCGAAGAGCCGGCGGTCGAGGTGATCTGCACGACGCCCGGGCCGCTGCGCTTGTAGATCTCGTTGATCGAGAGCGCCGTGCCCGCAGACGCGGGAACAGTGCTCGAGGCGGAGCTCGACTGCTGCACGACCGTTGTCGACGACGTGCCGTCGAAGGCACCGATGGCCGCGGCTCCACCGAGCGCCGCACCTCCGCCAAGCAAAGCGGCGGCGAGCAGGAGGGCAAAGGGCTTGACAGTGGCACGATGGCGAGACGGGCCAGGGGCTGGAGGAGATGCCTGGGGGAAGGAGGGTGTGGTCGATTCCATGCCTCTGTTATACGGGCCGCATCGTGAACCACGTGTTAGTGGCGGTTAAGCGGGTGTTGCGGTAGCCCACATCAAGCTCCAAGCTCGACCGCGAGATCCACGAGCGAGCGGACATCGTCATCAGTGGTGCGGAAGTTGACGAAGCAGGGCCGGAGGCCGACCTTGTCGTCGATCGTCGCCGGCGCCACCCACACGCGGCCGTCGTCCTGGAGAGCGCGGATGAGCCGTGCGTTCTCGGCGTTCATGTCTCCTCCCGAGCCCAGATGGCGGAACGGGACGATCGACAGCGGCGGCGGCCCGCAGAGGGGCTCGAGGGCATCGTGGGCGACGACGAGGTCGTAGAGCAGCCGTGCCTGCCGCAGGTTGTCCTCGACCGCATCACGGAACGCCTGAGCACCGTGGGCCCGGAATGCGAGCCAGAGCTTCAGCGCCCGG
>JANOUB010000500.1:0-2531 GCA_031416615.1 Thermoleophilia bacterium | reverse complement strand
TCGAATCCCGCCTCTTCGATCAGCCGGCGCCACTCGATCGCCGACAGCCAGTGCAGCTCCATCGCGGCGGCGGCATCGCCCGAGCGCACGGACAGCCGCAGGGTGCGGCTGCTCTCGTCCCAGTCTGCCCGCTCGAAGATTCCCGGCTCACGCTCGAGCCAGAGCCCCTGCGTCTGCGCGATGTCTTCGCGGCTCGGTGCGAACACGTCGAACACGAGCTGTCCGCCCGGCTCGAGAAGAGTGTGTGCTGCACGCAGCGCGCTGAGTTTTTCGGCCTCGTCGGGCATGTGGAGAAGCGACCGGAACGGGCAGATCACGAGCGGCACGCGCTCGTCGACAGGGGGTTTGCGTAGGTCACCGACGCGAAGGTCGACGAGCGAGGCGACACCGTGCTCCTCGGCAAGCGCGCGGGCAACCGCCAGCATGCAGTCAGAGAGGTCGACACCGATCACCGAGAGCCCGGCCTGCGCGATCGGAACCGCGATCCGTCCCGACCCGACCGCCAGCTCGACGACGGGGCCGCCGCAGCGCCTCGCCTCTTCGACGTAAAACGCGATGTCTTCGACCACCGAGGCACTCCACGGGTCGTAGATCTCTGCGATGGAGTCGTACAACGCCACGAGGTGAGTGTAGGGACGGCCTCGATGCGGCCCTCGGCCCGAGAGGCTCGAGCGCGTTGGTACGCTCGGCCCTCATGGACGCGGACGCACTCGAGCGGGAGGGACTTGCGGCCGCTTCGGCTGCCGCCTCGGCTGACGCGATCGAGGCCGTGCGGGTCGAGTACCTGGGGCGGAAGAGCGCGATCAAGCAGGCGCTGCGCGAAGTGCGCGATCGCGAGACGGGGATGAGATTGAACGCTGTGCGAGAGCGGCTCGAGGCGGCTATCGAGACCCGCGAATCCGAGCTCGCCCGGACGGATCTCGACGCCCGGCTGACGACCGAGCGGGTCGACGTCACCCTTCCCGCCGGTGGCTACGCACGCGGGCGGCTGCACCTGATCACCCAGATCCGGCGCGAGGTCGAGGATGTCTTCCTCGGGCTCGGCTACAACGTTGTCGACGGCCGCGAGGTCGAGACGACGCGCTACAACTTCGACGCGCTCAACTTTCCGCCCGGGCACCCAGCGCGCTCGCCGCTCGCCACGCTCTTCCTCGACGACGAGACGGTGTTGCGCACCGAGACGTCACCGTCCCAGATCCGCACGATGGAGGCGCAGGAGCCGCCCGTCTACATCGCCACGCTGGGTCGCGTGTACCGGCGTGACACCCCGGATGCGACGCACTCGCCGATCTTCCATCAGGTCGAAGGGCTCGCGGTCGACGAGGGGATTACGCTCGCGGACCTCAAGGGGACGCTCGAATTCCTGTTCCGGAAGCTGTTCGGCGAGGAGCGGCGCACCGAGTTCCGGACGCATTACTTCCCCTTCACGGAGCCGTCGATCGAGGCGTATGTGTCCTGCCACGTCTGTGACGGGGCCGGCTGCACGGTGTGCCGCCACTCCGGCTGGATCGAAGTGGGCGGGGCGGGCATGGTCGATCCGAAGCTGTTCGAGCGGGTCGGGTACGACCCGGAGCGATACAGCGGCTTCGCCTTCGGCTGGGGCCTCGAGCGCATCGCCATGTTGCGCCACGAGTTTCCCGACCTCAGAGAGCTCTGGCGCAACGACCTTCGCTTCTCGAGGCAGTTCTGATGAGGGCACCTCTCGCCTGGCTGCGCGAGTACGTGCGCGTCGACGCGACGGCACACGAGATCGCGCGACGGCTGTCGGTCTCGTCGCTCGAGGTCGATCGCGTGATCGACATCGGAGTCGCCGATGTCGGCGACAACCTCTCGTACCTGCGCGTCGGTACGGTCGTCGAGGCGGTCAAGCACCCGAACGCCGACAAGCTCCAGCTTTGCCAACTCGACGTGGGGGAGGGAGAGTTGCGGCAAATCGTCTGCGGTGCCTGGAACTTCGGCGTGGGCGCCACCGTCGCGGTTGGCCTTCCCGGCGTGCTTCTCCCCGGCTTCCCCGCACCGCTCGACGAGCGGCCGCTGCGGGGTGAGCTGTCCCGTGGGATGATCCTCGCCGAGGACGAGATCGGCCTCGGCTCCGACCACGCGGGCATCATGCTTCTCCCCGACGGGATCGAGCCGGGCACACCCCTCTCGGACGTCCTCCCGGTGCGCGAGCAGGTACTCGACGTGACACCGACGATGAACCGTGTCGACCTCCTCTCGATGGTCGGTCTCGCCCGCGAGGTCGCGACACTCTTCGACGGGGAGCTCGTGCCCGTCGAGGTCGAGGATCCGCCGATCCTCCATCCGCAGTGGGTCGAGGTGACCGTCGAGAGCCCGGAGGCCTGCCCGCGTTACATCGGCCGCGTTCTCTCCAATGTGACGGTGGGGCCGTCGCCGATGTGGCTGCGCGCCCGTCTCCACGCGGCCGGAATGCGATCGATTTCGAACGTCGTCGACGTCACGAACTACGTGATGCATGTCTACGGAAGCCCCCTGCACGCCTTCGATCGCTCGTCGCTCGCCGGCGGGCG
>JANOUB010000499.1:0-2286 GCA_031416615.1 Thermoleophilia bacterium | reverse complement strand
ACGCACTGCGGCACGCACATCGACACGCTCAACCACCTCGGCTTCCACGGCCGCTACTGGAATGGGTGGACAGCCGACAAGGATCTCGGCAGCCGGATCTGGAACAAGGGCGGCCTCGACAAGTACCCGCCGGTGATCGCCCGCGGCGTCCTCGTGGACGTCGCCGGCATGCACGGGGTCACGTGCCTACCGGACAGCTATGCGATCACGCCGAAGGATCTCCAGGACACGCTCGCGAAGCAGGGCACCGAGATCCACAAGGGAGACGTCGTGCTCGTCCGTACCGGCCGGATGACGGTGTGGCCCGATTTCGACGGCTACCTCGTCAACACTCCCGGGATCGGGCTGCCGGCCTGCAAGTGGCTCTGCGAGGAGGCGGGCGCGATGTGCATCGCGGGCGACACGATCGGCCTCGAGGTGCTGCCCTCAGAGGAGAAGGAGGTCTTCCTCCCGGTGCACGCGTACATGTTCGCGACCGCCGGGGCGCAGATCATCGAGGTCGTCGACATGGAGGAGATCGCGGCGGAGAAGCAGTACGAGTTCGCGTTCCTCGGCATGCCGCTCAAGTTGCGTGGGGCGACCGGCGCTCCGATGCCGTCGTATGCGGTGCCGCTGAGGGACTAGTCGTCTCTCCGGGAAATCCTGTCGTGGTTCGCCGGCGAAAACCGAGCAGGGCTAGGACGCAGGGAGTTCCGATACCTGGTTGTACCGGGGCGACCGAGGACGACGCCCTGCGACGTGTTTGCAGCCACGCGAAGCGTGGCAGGATTTCCCGGAGCGACCACTAGATGCCTTCGAGGGAGAGGGGCTGTTGAGGATCGCCGTCGTTGGCGCGGGCGCGATGGGCTCGGTCTACGCCGGCCTACTCGGCGCGGCCGGCAACGAGGTCTGGGTCGTCGACACCTGGGAGGCGCACGTCGAGGCGATCCGCGCCCACGGCCTGCGCGTCGAGGGAGCCTCCGGCGATCGAACAGTTCGCATCGGCGCGACGACGCGGGCCGCAGACGTCGGCGAAGTCGACCTGGTCGTCGTCGCGACGAAGGCGATGGACGTGCGCGTCGCCTCCACGGCGGCTTCCGTGCTCCTCGGCCCGGAGACGGTCGTGTTGCCGATCCAGAACGGCCTTGGCAGCGCCGATACTGCCGCCCAGATTCTGGGGCCAGAGCGCACCGTGATCGGGGTTGCGGGCGGATTCGGCGCCTCGGTGATCGCGCCCGGGCACGTCCGCCACGAAGGCATGGAGCTGTTGCGGCTCGGTGAGCGCGAAGGCCCGGTCTCGGAGCGGCTCGAGCGGATCGCAGCGGTCTGGCGCGAGGCCGGGTTCACGGTGAAGACCTACGACGATGCCGGCCCGCTCGTCTGGGAGAAGCTGATCTGCAACGTCTGCTTCAGCGGCACCTGTGCGATCCTCGACCGGACGATCGGCGAGGTTCTCGAGGACGCGAGTGCGTGGTCGGTTGCCTCGCGGTGTGCCTCGGAGGCATACGAGGTCGCGCGGGCGCTTCGGATCGACCTCTCGTTCGACGATCCGGTCGCGTACGCTCGGGCATTCGGTCTCCGGATCCAGCAGGCTCGCCCATCGGTGCTCCTCGATCTGAAGGCCGGGCGTCGCTGCGAGATCGACGTCATCAACGGCGCGGTTCCGAGGGCTGGGCGGAGCGTGGGCGTCGCTGCTCCCGCGAACGAGACCGTCACGGCGCTCGTCAAGGCTCTCGAGTCACGAGGCCTGTCCAGCCGGATAGGCTGACGGGGTGGCGGCCCACGAGGTCCTGATCTGGTCGGACTACATCTGACCCTTCTGCCGCATCGGCCAGCGTTCGGCCGAGCGGCTCGAGCGCCGGTTCGGTGCCGCGATCGAATGGCTGCCCTTCGACCTGCATCCCGAATATCCGCCCGAGGGCATCCCACGCTCGGAGTTGCTGCGCCGGTACGGCGAGGCGTTCCACGAGAACCTCGAGCGCCGGTTCGAGGACGAGGGACTCGTCTACAATCCACCACCCGAGGTCGTGCCGAACTCGCGCCCGGCGCTTCGCCTCACCGAGCTCGCACGGGCACAGGGGAAACACGCGGCGACGCACGACCGGCTCATGCAGGCCTACTGGGAGCAGGCGCTGAACATCGGTGATCCCGACGTGCTGCGTTCGCTCGCCGCGGAGCTCGGCCTCGAGGGCGCCGACGGCGCGATCGAGGGAGACCTGTATGGGGACGAGGTCGCGCTCGCGACCGCCCAGGCGCACGACGCCGGCATCAACGCGATCCCGGCGTTCCTGCTCGACCGGCGCCTGA
>JANOUB010000498.1:0-3579 GCA_031416615.1 Thermoleophilia bacterium | reverse complement strand
GCGTGGGGCACCTCGTCCCGCGTCAGGTGGAGTGCCTTCTCGCGGATCACCTCGGCGACGCGGTTCTCGATCGTCAGGTCGGTGGACTGGTCGAGTGGGAAGTAGAGTGGGCCCTCCGGTAGAAGGTGGACGAGGTCGTCGCGCAACTCCCCCACGCCGTCCTTCGTCACGGCGCTCACCGGGTGGAGCGCGTGGAAGTCGCCGAGTGTGGCCGCCGTCTTCATCTGGGTCGCGACGTGCCCGAGCTTGAGCCGGTCGATCTTGTTCAGCGCGATGATCACCGGGATGCCGAGCGAGAACACGCGGCGAGCGACGTAACGGTCGCCGGCGCCGATCCGGTCGCGCGCCGAGAGGACGAGCAGGACGACGTCGATGTCCTCGAACGACGAGTCGACCGTGTGCTGCATCCGCTCGGTCAATGCGTCCATAGGGCGCTGGAAGCCGGGCAGGTCAGCGAGCACGAGCTGCCAGTCGGGCCCGTTCGCGACGCCGAAGATCCGGCGGCGGGTCGTGTTCGGAACCTTCGAGGTGATCGCGACCTTGTCGCCGCAGAGCGCGTTGACGAGCGTCGACTTGCCGACGTTGGGCCGGCCCGCGACGGAGACGAAGCCGGATCTCATGCGAGGTCGCCGGCGTCGAACTGTTCCGGGAGTAACTCGTCGACCGTCATCCGAACGAGGCGTCCGCCGTTGCGGAACACGACGCGCTCGACCTGCATCTCGACGAGCCACTGCCTACAGCCGCCGCAGGGCGACGCGGTGATCGCAGCCACCGTGAAATCGCCCGGACGATACCCCTCGACGATCGCGCGCGAGAAAGCCGTTCGCTCCGCACACACGCCCAGGGGGTACGCGGCGTTCTCGACGTTGACACCCTCGACCACCACCCCGTCGCGCGTGAGCACCGCGCAGCCGACGTTGAAGCTCGAGTACGGCGCATAGGCGCGCGAAGCGATCGCGTCGGCCCGCGCGAGCAACTCCTCGTCGGTCATGCCGAGAACACCTGGAAGATGACGAGTGCCACGATGGCGCCGAGGGTACCGCCGGTGATCACCTCGAGGGTGGAATGGACGCCGGCCTCGACCCGTGTCTGGGCAACGAGGAGCGCCATGATGAAGGCGAGCGAGGAGACGAGGAAGCGGTGCTCGGACCCGTCGAGGGTGAGCGTGATGGCCATCCACCCCGCGAATGCCACGGCCGCGTGCCCCGACGGCCAGCCACCCCGAAGCGGCGTACCACGCCCCGAGAGCGCCTTCAGCGAGATCACGAGCACGACGACGATGACGAGTGCAACGAGGGTCAGCTCCGCAGGGGTCTTCGAGAGGCGGTCGAGGAAGTCGTTCGACCTGTCTGCCACCTGACCGGAGAAGACGAGGTAGCCGACGGCAAGCGCGTTGACCGCAGCGATCAGCACGGCGCCGGCGGCGATGTCCTTCGCGAGCTTCGCCATGGGGTCGAACGAGGTGGAGGCGATGTCGACGGCCGCCTCGATCGCGGTGTTGATCATCTCCGCGATGAGTACGAATGCGATCGAGAGCAGCAGAACGATCAGCTCGATCTTGGAGACGTCGACCGCAAGCGCCGCCACGAGCACTGCGACCGCGATCAGGAAATGGATCCGCATGTTCCGTTGCGTGCGGAGCACGTGGATGATCCCCTCGAAGGCGATGTTGAAGCTGTTGACGATGGACGGCGGGCGGCGGGCGGGAACCGGGCTCATGCTGCCGCCTCGAGGATCTCACGCTCGCGGCGCTCCATCGCGTCGCCGTGGTCGAAACCCAGCAGGTGGAGGATCCCGTGCACGAGCGGCCAGCGCCACTCGTCACCGACGACCTGCGGGCAGATGACGACGTCGCCGAGCGCCCGCGGCACGCCGTCCGGCAGCTCGTCGAGGCCGTCGATCGGGAACGACAGCACGTCGGTCGCCTCGTCGATGCCGAGATGCTCAGCCTTCAGCGCCCGGATCTCAGCGGGCGCGACAAACGCAATTCCGAGTTCGGAATCGTCGATCCCTTCCTGCGCCAGCGCATGCCGGGCGAGGGCCACCGCACCCGCGGCGTCGACCTCGATGCCGCTGCGGTTCTCGACCTCGATCTCGATCACTTCTTGCGGGCGGTGCCGGTCTCTTCGGCGTACCGCTTGTACGCCTCGACGATCCGCTGCACGAGCTTATGACGGACGACGTCCTCGAGCCCGAACTCGACGACGCCGATGCCGTCGACCTCGCGGAGGATGTCGCGTACCTGGATCAGGCCGGATGCCTGCTCGCGCGGGAGGTCGATCTGGGTGATGTCGCCGGTGACGACCATCTTCGAGCCGAAGCCGAGCCGCGTCAGGAACATCTGCATCTGCTCGGGCGTCGTGTTCTGCGCTTCGTCGAGGATGATGAACGAGTCGTGCAGCGTGCGGCCGCGCATGAACGCGAGCGGCGCAACCTCAATCGTGCCGCGCTCCATGTAGGCGGTCAGCCGATCGGGATCCATCGTGTCGTAGAGGGCGTCGAAGAGCGGCCGCATGTACGGGTCGACCTTCGCAAGCATGTCACCGGGCAGGAACCCGAGTCGCTCGCCCGCCTCGACGGCGGGACGGGTCAGGATGAGGCGGCCGACCTGCTTCTCGCTCAGCGCCGCGACAGCGAGGGCAATCGCGAGGTAGGTCTTGCCGGTGCCGGCCGGGCCGATCCCGAGGGTGACCGTACTCGAGCGGATCGCGTCGGCGTAGCGCTTCTGCGTCACGGTCTTCGGGGCGATCGTCTTGCCGCGGTGACGCCAGACAACATCCTCGAACACATCGCGAATGTCTGCCGCCTGGTCGATCGCGGCTACGACGGCGCCGACCGTGTCGGGCCCGATCGCGTGGCCACCCTCGACGAGCTCCACGAGCTCGTCGACGACAGCGCGCGCCTCGGCCACGCGCCCGCCCTCACCTTCGAGCGTGAGCTTGTTGCCGCGGAGTGAGATCGAGCAGCCGAGCCGCTCGCGCAGCGAGTCGAGCACGCCGTCGGTGACGCCGGCGAGTTCCGCGGCGACCTCGTTCGGGACGACGATCACGTCTTGCATGCCGCCCAGTGTAGGGGCCGGGGCGGAATGGACGCTCCCCGTCCTCGGTCGTTCCTGCTCCGGACCTAGTGCCCGACGGCCTCGAGCAGCCTCGCAAGCTGTTCGCGGTCGTCGTCCGGCCAGATAGCTCTCAGCCTGCGGGCAAACCGTGGCTTGGGCGGTTCAGGAATCTCCCCTGATGACCGCCTCCGCGCGGAGTGCTCTCCCGAGTCTCGGTCTGCTTCCGGCCGGCGAGCGCATTGACACGGAGCTCGAGATCTGGGAACGATGCCGGAAACGGACGGGGGGAGGAACGGGCATGACCATGACTGTCCTCGAGAGAGTGAAGGAGATCGCCGAGAGCTTCGATGCCGACCGGGCAGCTCGGCAGCAGCGCCGGTCGCTCGATCCCGCGGACTTCGCTGCGTTGCGCGAGGCTGGGTTCCTGCGGACCGGCATCCCGGCGGAATCGGGCGGCCTCTACACCGACCGTGCGACCTCGACTCGGCCGGTCTGCGAGATCGTGCGGGCGTTGGCCCAGG
>JANOUB010000497.1:0-2508 GCA_031416615.1 Thermoleophilia bacterium | reverse complement strand
CGGCGCGTCGAGAAGATCGAGACCGCCGTCGAGCCGCGTTTCCAGGAGCTCTTCGTCAGCGCGATGGCGATTCCCCACGACACCGATCCGTACGAACGGCTGCGCACCGTCGTGACGCTGCCGCCGCGTCGCGTCGCAGATGCCGGCGAGGGCCGTACGCGCCGCCGCCGTAGTTCTCAACCCGATTCCGTCCAGAGGAGCCGCTCATGACCGAGACAGCCGGCGGCCGCCGCAGTGGTGGCCGCGCCGCGAGACAGGCTGCGCGCGCCGTGTCCAACGCAGTCCGCGTTCCGTACATCACGAGGACGCTGAGCCCCTTCGAGGTGCTCTCCGCCGAGCACCTCGAACTGATCGAGACGAACGCCGACACCGTGCTCGAGCAGGTGGGGATCGAGTTCCGCGATACGCCCGAGGCGCTCAGCTTGTTCAAGGAGGCGGGGGCCGACATCGACGGAGAGCGCGTGCGTTTCCCCCGCGGCCTCGCCCGCCAGATCGTGCGGGCGACGGCGCCGGCGCAGTTCACACAGGTGGCGCGGAACCCCGAGAACAACGTCGAGATCGGCGGCATGAACACGGTATTTGCGCCTGCCTACGGGTCGCCGTTCGTGCGCGACCTCGACAACGGTCGCCGCTACGGGACGATCGAGGACTTCCGCAACTTCGTCAAGTTGACCTACATGACGCCGTTCCTGCATCACTCGGGAGGCACGGTCTGCGAACCGGTCGACCTGCCGGTCAACAAGCGGCACTACGACATGGTCTATGCACACATGCGCTATTCAGACAAGGCCTTCATGGGCTCGGTGACGCACCCGCTGCGGGCAGAAGACACCGTTGCGATGGCACAGATTCTCTTCGGTGCCGACTTCCTCGAGTCGAACACGGTGATCGTCTCGCTCGCGAACGCTAACTCACCGATGGTGTGGGACTCGACGATGCTCGGTGCTGCGAAGGCATATGCAGAGGCAAATCAGGGTGTGCTGATCACGCCGTTCATCCTCGCCGGCGCGATGAGCCCGGCAACGGTTGTCGGGGCCGCGACCCAGACGCTCGCCGAGGCGCTCGCCGGGATGGCGTTCTGCCAGCTCGTGCGGCCCGGCGCGCCAGTGATCCTCGGTTCGTTCGCCTCGTCGATGTCGATGCAGTCGGGCGCGCCGACCTTCGGGACTCCCGAGCCGGCTCTGATCCTCTACGTGATGGCCGCGCTTGCCCGGCGCCTCGGTGTCCCGTTCCGCTCGGGTGGCGCCCTGACGGCATCGAAGATCGCGGACGCCCAGGCCGCCTACGAGTCGGCGAACACGATGCAACCGACAATGCTCGCGGGCGTCAACTTTGCTCTGCACACGGCCGGCTGGCTCGAGGGTGGCCTCTCGATGGGGTACGAGAAGTTCATCCTCGACGTCGATCAGGCAGCATCGTGGCACGCGTTCGCGAAGGGGGTCGACATGTCGCCGAACGGACAGGCGATCGACGCGCTCCTGACGAACGAACCGGGTGTGCACTTCCTCGGGCATCCGCACACCCTCGCGAACTTCGAGGACGCGTTCTGGCGGTCGTCGAACGCCGACAACGGCAGCTTCGAGCAGTGGGATCTCGAGGGTGCGAAGGATGCCAACCTGCGGGCGAACGCGGTCTGGAAGAAGATGCTCGCCGACTACGAGGCTCCACCGATCGACGATGCGGTCGACGAGGAGTTGCTGGAGTTCATCGAGCGCAAGAAGGCGTCATTCCCGGACTCGTACGCGTGATGGCGACCGCGGCGACACCGGTTGGCAGGCAGCCGACCCTCGCCGAGCTGCTCTCGCGCTCGCGCTACGAGGTGATCCCGCTCGGGGGCGCCGAGGAGCAGGTGCTCGAGCATGTTCCACGAGACGTCACGCTCACCGTCACCGCGTCGCCGGCGAAGGGGCTCGACAACACACTCGAGTTCGCCGGCAAGCTCGCAGCTCACGGGTATCCGGTCGTGCCGCACCTCTCGGCGCGCCTCGTGGTCGACCGCTCGCATCTCGCCGAGCTGATAGCGCGGATGACGGAGATGGGTGTGCACGACGTCTTCGTCGTCGCCGGCGATGCCGACCAGCCTGCGGGCGCCTACGACGGCGCCTCGGCCTTGCTCGATGCGATGCACGCAGTCGGCCACCCGTTCCAGCAGATCGGGATCACCGGCTACCCGGAGAGCCATCCTCTGATCGACGACGAGACGACGATCTCCGCCATGTTCGAGAAGGCGCGCTACGCCACCTACATCGCGAGCCAGATCTGTTTCGATTCGCGCGTGACCGTGCGCTGGGTGAACGATGTGTGGGCTCGTGGCACGAGGCTGCCGATCTTCCTTGGCATCCCGGGAGCGGTGCCGCGCGCGAAGCTCCTGCGCGTCTCGACGCGGATCGGTATCGGTGAGTCGCTCCGGTACCTGCGCAAGCACGGTGACCTCGTGACGCGGTTTCTGCAGCCGGGGGGATTCAGCCCCGATCGCCTGCTCGAGGGCCTTGCGCCGGTACTCACCGA
>JANOUB010000496.1:0-2098 GCA_031416615.1 Thermoleophilia bacterium | reverse complement strand
CGGCGGCGAGAAAGCCGTACGGCTCGCCGTAGAACCACTGCGGCGTCCCCCGGTAGACGTCGAGAAGGCCGACAACGAGGATGATCGGTGCGACGACGAAGGGCACGAGGGCGAGGAAGCCGATCAGGGGTCGTAGGCGCGGCACCTTCAGGTGCACCCAGTAGACGGTCGGCACGAGCAGGACGACGGTGATCGTGATGGTCTCGAGCGCAACGAGGAAGCTGAGCTTGATCGTCGACCAGAAGGCGGGGTCGTGGATGATGTAGCTGTAGTTCGCCAGCGTGCAGCACTTCGCCGTCTGGTCGTTCTTGAGGCTGAAGAGGAGCGTCGCGGCCAGAGGGATCAGGAAGTAGGCGGCGCCGAGGAGGAGCCAGATCACGGCCGAGGGGGCGATGCGGCGGCGGGGCGTCATCGCATCCACCTCGACGAGATCTTCTGCAGCGGGATGTATGCGAGCATCATCAGGCCGAGCACGACGAACATCCCGAACGCGAGCGCTTGGCCGAGGTGCGGGTTGTCGAACACATCGCCCGAGAGGAAGAAGCCAATCGTGATCGGCACCAGCCCGACGCCTCCGCTCGTGAGCCCGTAGGCGGTGGCATAGGCAGCGAACGCGTTCCCGAACAGCAGCACGACCGCGCTCAGGAGCGAAGGCAACAGGATAGGCGTGCCGACGTGGCGCCAGAACTGGAACGAGCTCGCCCCGAGGCTCGAGGCCGCCTCGCGCCACTCCCGGCGGAGCCCGTCGATGGCCGGCGCGATCACGAGGATCATCAGCGGGATCTGGAAGTAGAGGTAGACGATCTCGATCCCGGTCTTCGTGAACAGCGAGAAACCGTGGTCGTACGGGTTGAACCCGAGCTGTTGCGTCATGAACTGCGTCACGACGCCGATGACCCCGAGCGTCGCGATGAAGGCAAACGCGAGCGGAATGCCGGCGAAGTTCGCAGCCACCCCGGAGAACGTCGTCAGCGCCGCGCGGATCCAGCGCGGCGACCCTTCACGGATCGCCGAGTACGCGATCAAGAGGCCGAGGACGCCGCCGAGGAGGGCCGTCACGAAGCTCACCTCGATGCTGTTCTTGAACGCCGTCCGGTACGGCTCGTCGAACAGCGTCTGGACGTTGTCGAGCGTGTAGCCGCCGTCGGACGACTTGAAGGCGCCGACGAGAACGTTGCCGGCCGGCAGCAGCAGGAACGCCGTCGCATAGGCGAGGAACGGCACCACGCCGAGCCAGGCGAGCGACACCCTCCTCTCCCGGCCCGCCGGAGCGGGACGGGAGAGGTCGTCCTGTGGAGCCATCGTGCTCAGAGCGCTACGAGCCGACCTTCTTGGGCCAGTCCGCGCTGATCGTGGCCCGTGCCTTCGTCACCTGCGCGGGGTGAGCGAACTTCACCTTCGAATACGCCGCCGGATTCGGTAGTGCCTTGATGAGCGCGCTCGGCACCACCTTGCGGGCCACCATGTCGGCGAAGAGCGCCGGATGCGAGTACCCCTTGAGCCAGAGCAGCTGGCCCTGATCCGAATAGAGGAACTCCTGCCACAGCCGCGCCGCCCACGGGTGCGGAGCAGTCGCGTTGACGGCCTGACAGTAGTGGGCGCCATAGACGCCGTCGGAGGGGATCACCGTGGTGATCTTCGAGGCGGGGAAGTTCTTCCCGTACGCGAGGTTGAGGTAGTCCCAGTCGATCGTGATCGGAGTCTGGCCCGACGCGATCGTCTGTGGCGTCGCCTGCACGGGAAGGAAGTTGCCGGCGCTCTTCAACTGGGCGAAGAAGTCGATCCCCGGCCCGATATTGCCGAGGCCGCCACCGTTCGCGATCGCGGCCGAGAAGACTCCGGCGACGGCCGACCCCGACGAGAGCGGGCTGCCGTTCAACGCGACCTTGTTCTTGTACTCGGGCTTGAGCAGGTCCTTCCAACTCTTGGGAGCGTTGCTCACAACGGCGCCGTTGATGCCGAACGAGACGACGCCCCAGTAGTCGCCGACCCAGAAGCCCCGTCCGTCCTTCATCCCCCGCGGCACTTTCTTGAAGTTCGTCGTGTAGTACTTCGCGTAGAGGCCCTCGTTCGCACCCGCGATCGCGAACGTGGGGCT
>JANOUB010000495.1:0-2508 GCA_031416615.1 Thermoleophilia bacterium | reverse complement strand
GACCTTCGGCGCGATGGTGCTGCACATGAAGGAGCACCACAGATAGGAGATCTCGAGGAACGACCAAGCAGAACGGTGACGATGTCGCCGTGCTCGATCTCCGCGAGCAGCGCGTCGTCGCGCGCATCCCTGTCGGGGCGACGCCAAACGGGATCAGCTTCCCGCAGTTCGCGATCACCTCCCGTCCCGAATGGGACGATCCAACTCGATCTCGGCGACGGCGAGGCGATGAGCGACCAGATGGGCGGTCACGGGTAGTGGGCAAACACGCCGGTGAAGCGAGCGCCCGGCGGACGGCACGGCTGTTGGGTCAGGATGTGGAGAGGGTGCGAACGACCTGCTGCTCCAGCGAAACGCAGGGCCCAGCGGCCGCCGATCCGGCACGGGAAGAGCGCCGCGTCCTTGTCCTCCGGCGGCATCAGCAGGCCGCGCCGCTCGTAGGTGCGGAAGTCGCGCGTGGCCGCGGCGCAGACGAGGGGACCGGCGGCGGAGTAGCCGGTGTAGATGAAGACCGCGTTGACCGTGTGCGGACAGTCGGCGGCGGTGAGGATTGGGTTCCCGTCGAAGCGGCTGAACAGCTCTGCTGAGTGCGTCCCCTTCATGCGGCATCGACCTCGGCCGCTCCGCTCGACTGGAGGAGGTACACGAACGGCAGGCGTGAAAGCGTCACCTCACGCGCGTGCTCCACGTCGCGCACGACGTCGCGTGCGAGTTGGAGGTAGCTGGCGCCGACGTTCTCCCAGAAGAGCGACGGTGCCTGTCGCCGCGCAACCGCCGCCATTCGGGCCGTGCGATCCGGATCGGTGAGAAGGGAGCGGAGGGCGCCCGCGATCGCTCCGGCATCCTCGTGCGCGACGAGGATGCCCGACCCCTCGCCGAGCAACTCCTCGGCGTGCGGGAAGCGCGTGGAGACCACAGGCTTGCCGCTCGCGACCGCCTCGGCGAGGACACCGGACACGACCTGCTCGCGGGAGAGGTACGGCAGCAGCACGACGTCAGCTTCGCGAATCCGCGCCAGAATTGCGCCCAGGTCGCGGTAGACGCCGTCGAACTCGACGAGGTGGCTGACGCCGAGAGCAGCCGCACGTGCGACCAGGGAGTCACGGTACTCCTCACCGCGTGTCTCCAATATCCGTGGGTGCGTCTGACCGGCGACGACGTACCGAGGCTGCGGCTCCAGGTTGCGCAGGAACGCCATCGCCTCGATCGCCCACTCGATCCCCTTGCCGGGGCCGACGAGCCCCCAGGTGAGGACGACCGGCCGACGTGCTGGATCAGCGGTGGACGTCTCTGTCACAAGGTTGGCGGGTGCCCCGTGCGGGATCACCACCACCTTCCGTGGCTCGATCAGGTGCGTCTCGAGGAGCCGGACGCGCGCTGCGTGGCTCTGGGTGACGATGCGCTCGGCGAACTCGGCCAGTCGTTCGACGACCGCCCGCTGGCCAGACGTCGGTCGGCGCGGAACCGTGTGGAGGACGACGATCGCAGGCACATGCAACCGTGCGACGAGGTCGACGATCTCGCAGCCGTCCTCGCCACCGAAGATCCCGAACTCGTGCTGAACAACGACGAGGTCGAACTCGTCGAGCGTCGCGGCTGCAGCTGCGCGGGAGGCGGCAGAGCCGCGGACGAGCTCAACCGCTACCTCCGGCGGGTGCCCCACGACGCCGAGCCTGTCCACGCAGGCGACAACCCCCATGCGAACGCCCGAACCCGATAGCGCCATCGCCCCCGCCAACGAGGCCGTGAAACTCGCGATCCCGCACCTCAGCGGCGGATATGTCCCGACGAAGCCAATTGATAGCTCCTCCGCGTCGGGGCGCTGCGCGAAGCCCGCTGCAGGGAACCGAGGGTCTGCACCTTGGAAGGCCGCCCAGCCGGGTCCTGACTGACGACCCGACACGGCTCGAGAGAGCAGTTCGGTGTTACTGGCGGAAGCTGGCATGCCCGATCCTCTTCGGTCAGATCCGCTTAGTTGGCGTGTCGTTGATCTGCAAGCGTATCATTCTCAGCTCCCTAGACGATCGACATCCCCACTCATTACCGGGCCGATACGAAGAGCCGATGAAGGCCGTCTGTCGTTCGTATGAACGCCGCGCGAAACCGTTCACTCGCGGGCGTCGGGGCTGTCCGAGAGGAAGGCAAACGACGTAACGGCGACCAGCGGCTCAACCGTTAGCAGCCATCCCCGCAGGAGCGGACGGGCCACGTCGAGGCCTGCGTCCACGGGCGGGATCACGGCCGACGCCACTCGCCGAGGTCAGGAGCCAAAGCGGCCCGCCCGTGCACTCGAGCCGGCTCTCGGTGGAGGCTGTCATCGGGGTTCCTCCACGACGAGCCTGCCGTGGAGCATGTTCATCGCGCAGGTGAACTCGTACGTGCCGGGCGGGCTGGGTGGCAACTCGACCACGATCCTCTCCCCGAACGGCAGCATCGTGCTCTTCCCGAAGGCAGGAAACACGACCCGCTCCGAGCACGAGGCCGTCTCCTCGCGCAGAAACGTCATCC
>JANOUB010000494.1:0-3091 GCA_031416615.1 Thermoleophilia bacterium | reverse complement strand
AGAGACATGAGACGCCGTACCGTACTCGCGGCGATGGCGGGGCTCGTTCTCGCGTTCGCCGCACCGCAGGCATCTGCCGAGGGGCCGAAGCCGAAGAAGGACAACGACACGTACGTGCAGCTGCTCGCGTTCAATGACTTCCACGGCAACCTGCTGCCGCCGGGCGGCTCGTCGGGCCGGATCGCGATCAGTCCCACCACGAACGTCAACGCCGGCGGGGTTGCCTTCCTCGCGACGCACGTCAAGACGCTACGCGAGCAGAACTCGAACACGATCACGGTCGGAGCAGGCGACCTGATCGGGGCTAGCCCTCTGATCTCGGGCCTCTTCCACGACGAGCCCACCATCGAGTCGATGAACCTGCTCGGGCTCGACGTCAGTGGCGTCGGCAACCATGAGTTCGACGAAGGCGTCAACGAGTTGCTGCGCATGCAGTTCGGCGGTTGCCACCCGGTCGACGGCTGTCAGGATGGAAGTCCGTTCGCCGGTGCGTACTTTCAGTACCTCGCTGCGAACGTCTTTTACGCGGGCACGAACACAACGATCCTGCCGCCGTACGAGATCAAGAAGATCGACAACGCAAAGATCGCGTTCATCGGGCTGACCCTCGAGGGCACACCTCTGATCGTCACGCCTGCCGGTGTGGCGGGACTCGAGTTCCGGCCCGAGGTGCAGACGGTGAACACGCTCGTGCAGAAACTCCGGGCCGAGCAGGGGGTGAGGGCGTTCGTCGTGCTGATTCACCAGGGTGGCCAGCAGAACGCGCCCTTCGCAAACGGCTTCCAGGACATCAACCGCTGCGACAACTTCAGCGGCGACATCAAGGCGATCGTCGACGGCCTCGATTCTCAGGTCGACGTGGTGATCAGCGCCCATACGCACCAGCCGTACATCTGCACGATCAACGACAAGGTCGTCACGAGCGCGTCCTCATTCGGACGCCTCATCACCGACGTCGACCTCGTCATCGACCACCAGTCGAAAGACGTCAAGAGCGTGACCGCGCGCAACGTCATCGTCACTCGTGGCGTGACCGAAGACGCCGACCAGGTGGCGCTGATCGCGAAGTACGATGCCATCTCCGGGCCGATCAAGAACCGGGTTGTCGGCTCGATCAGCGCTGACATCAGCCGGTCCCCCAATACCGCCCAGGAGTCGGCGCTCGGCGACGTGATCGCGGACGCGCAGCTCGCTTCGACCTCTCCGACCGACTTCGGGGGCGCTGTCGTGGCGTTCATGAACCCAGCCGGCATTCGTGGCGACCTCGTCTGCCCGCCCGTGGCTGCCGCGCTTGTCTGCCCGGCCGCGAGCTATCCGTCGAGCGTCACGTACGGCCAGCTGTTCGACGTGCAGCCGTTCAACAATGTGATGTTCGTGAAAACGATGACCGGTCAGCAGATCTACAACCTGCTGGCGCAGCAGTTCAACAACCCGAGCGTTGGGAGGCTGAGGGTGCTGCAGGTGTCGGACGGATTCACCTACAGCTATAGCTTCACGGGGGCGAACCCGACGGCCACCCCGCCGGTGCCCGGCGTCGGCACGGTTGCCCCCGGCTCCGTCCGGATCAAGGGTGTTGCTGTTGACCCACTTGCCTCCTACCGCGTGGCGATGAATAACTTCCTCGCGTCCGGCGGGGATGGGTTCACCGTCTTCAACCAGGGCACGAACCAGCTCGGCGGCGAGATCGACCTCGACGCGCTCGTGAACTACTTCGGGGGCAACTCGCCCGTCGCTCCAGGACCGCAGAACCGCATCACACGCCTTCCGTAGGCGGATGGGCTCGGGGAGCGCCTTCCTTTCCAGGACGGCCTCCCCGAGCCGCCGACGGACGTGGGGCGAAGGAGACGCGCCGACAGCCGGCAGTCGGAAAAGAGGCATTTGGTCGCTATACTCCCCGCTCGCCCATGGCCAACCCAACGACCGAGAGCACCCCTATGTCCACTATTGAAGTGCCCGTCCTCGAAGACGGCGTCTGGATCCTCGGCCCCGACGGAGAGTTGATTCCGGACTACGACGCAACCTTCCCCACGATCAACGAGGGCGAGGTCGTGCACGGCACCGTCGTGCGCATCGACAAGGACGAGGTGCTCGTTGACATCGGCTACAAGTCCGAGGGCGTGATCCCGGTCTCCGAGTTGTCGATCCGGCGCTCGGTCAACCCGGCCGACGAGGTCTCCCTGTACGAGGAGATCGATGCGCTCGTGATGACGAAGGAAGACGCCGAAGGGCGCCTGATCCTGTCGAAGAAGCGCGCCCGCTTCGAGCTCGCCTGGAAGGCGATCGAAGCGGCAGCGGAGAGTGGCGAGGCCGTCAACGGTCGCGTGATCGAGGTCGTCAAGGGCGGTCTCATCCTCGACCTCGGTGTGCGCGGCTTCCTGCCGGCGTCGCTCGTCGACATCCGGCGTGTCCAGGATCTCGACGAGTTCACGGGCAAGGAGCTTCGTTGTAAGGTGATCGAGCTCAACCGGTCGCGCAACAACGTCGTGCTCTCGCGCCGTGCCGTCCTCGAGGACGAGCGCAAGGAGATGCGCCAGGGGATTCTCGACCGTCTCAACCCGGGCGACGTGGTCGACGGCCAGATCTCCAACATCGTCGACTTCGGCGCGTTCGTCGACCTCGACGGAATGGACGGCCTGATCCATATCTCCGAGCTCTCCTGGAGCCACGTCAACCATCCATCCGAGGTGCTCGAGATCGGCCAGACCGTCAAGGTCAAGGTGCTCGACATCGACCGTGAGCGCCAGCGGATCTCGCTCGGCCTCAAGCAGACGCAGTCGGATCCGTGGCAGCAGGTGCTCGAGCACTACCACGAGGAGGACGTTGTCGAGGGTCGTGTGACGAAGGTCGTCACCTTCGGAGCCTTCGTCGAGATTCTCCCCGGCGTCGAAGGCCTCGTTCATATTTCAGAACTCGCACAGCATCACGTCGAAAACCCGCGCGAGGTCGTCTCGCAGGGTGATCCGGTCAACGTGCTGATCCTCGAGATCGACGGTGACCGGCGACGACTGTCGCTGTCGCTGAAGCGGGTCGAGGAGGGCGCCGAGCCGCTCCCGCGTGCCGACGGTGGCGAGTCCGTCCACCTGACGCCGAA
>JANOUB010000493.1:0-3487 GCA_031416615.1 Thermoleophilia bacterium | reverse complement strand
CGGGCGCCGAGCAGTTGGCCCTCGCCCCGGATCTCGAGGTCGCGCTCAGCAAGCTCGAATCCGTCGGTCGTCGCCACCATCGCCTCGAGGCGGTCGTGGGCGACGTCGGTCAGCTCCTCCTTCGGGCCCGAGACGAGCAGGCAGTACGACTGCTCCGCGCCGCGACCGACGCGGCCGCGCAGCTGGTGGAGCTGGGCGAGGCCGAAGCGGTCGGCCTCCTGCACGATCATGATCGTCGCGTTCGGCACGTCGACGCCGACCTCGATCACCGTGGTGGCGACGAGCACATCGAGTTCGCCCGCCTTGAAGGCCGACATGATCGAGCGTCGCTCCACCGATTTCAGCCGTCCGTGCAGGCAGCCGACGCGAAAATCCTTCAGCTCGGCCCGGCGCAGCCGCTCGGCCTCGTCCTCGGCGGCGCGCGCCACGGTCGTCTCGGACGCCTCGATCAGTGGGCACACGACGTAGGCCTGGCGACCGTCGGCGAGATGCCGGCGCAAGCGCTCGTAGGCCTCGGAACTGCGGTCGTCGGTCACCCAGGCCGTCACCACGGGCTTGCGGTCAGCGGGAGGAGACGAGATCTCGGACACCGAGAGGTCGCCGTACACCGTCAGCGCGAGCGTGCGGGGGATCGGTGTCGCGGTCAGATGCAGAACGTGAGGGCTGCGCCCCTCGGTGAGGGCGGAGCGCTGCTCGACGCCGAAGCGATGCTGCTCGTCGACGACCGCGACCGCCAGATCACGGAACGCAACCCCGCGCTGGATCAACGCATGCGTGCCGACCGCTATCTGCACGTCGCCCGATGCGATTAGCTGACGGACATTCGCGTGCTCCCTGGTGCCGAGCGCGCTCGTGAGGAGCGCAACGCGCACGCCGAGCTCCGTGCAGATGCCCTCGATCGTGAGGAAGTGCTGCTCGGCGAGCACCTCCGTGGGCGCCATCAGCGCGCCCTGGCGGCCCGCTTCGACAGCGCGGAGGAGCGCAGAGAGGGCGACGACCGTCTTGCCGGAGCCGACGTCACCCTGGAGCAGCCTCTGCATCGGCGTCGTCCTCGCGAGGTCACGGTCGATCTCTCCGATCGCGCACTCCTGGGCGTCGGTGAGGGTGAACGGAAGAACTTCTCGATACCGCCGCAGGAGACCGCCGGGCGCCGGCAGCGCCTCCGCCACGAGGCGTTCCCGTTCGGTCGCCCGCCGCGCGAGCGCGAGCTGGAGAACGAGGAGCTCGTCGAAGGCCAGCCGGCGGCGGCCCACCTCCGCCTCCTCGAGCGAACGGGGACGATGCAACGCCACGAGGGCGTCCGCGCGTAGCGGTAACCCCTCGGCCACAGCGAGCCGCGCCGGCAGCGGATCGCCCTGGGCGCGCGCGAGCTCGAGTGCCGCGCCGACAAGCGCGCGCAATTGCTTCTGAGCGAGCGCTTCGCTTGCGGGGTAGACGGGCGCGTAGTCGGCGGTCTCGGTGGCCTCGCCGATGTCGTAGCTCTCCACCTGAAAGCCGTAGCGGTTCGGCTTCCCGCGCAGGCGCACATGGGTTCCGGGAACGAGTTGCGCCGCGAGCCACGGCTGGTTGAACCACGTCGCCTTGATCTCGCCGGTGTCGTCCGCGACGCGGGCCGTGAGTATCTGGAGCCTGCCACGGCTCCGCCGTGACGTCGTGCCGAGCACGACGCCCTCGATCACGGCCTCCTCTTCGCCGAACACGTCGCGAATCGACCGCTCGTCGATCGGCCGCTCATAGCGGCGAGGACGGTGGGCGAGCAGGTCACCGACGGTGCGGAGGCCCAGTTTGGCAAGACGACCACGCACCGCCGCGCCGACGCGCGGAAGCGTCTCGACACCGGCCTCCAGAACCTCGGGCCGGGGAGCACTACGCGGGCGAGGCCAGCGCAGCGGCGGATCCGCGCCGGCGAATCCGATTGGCAAGCGGGTCTGGGTGGTCGAGCAGGGCACCGGACCGAGTATAGGACCCACGCTCCGACGCCAGGCTGAAGCCAGGCGTCGCTAGCGCTGACACGCTAGTCCTGAAACCAGAAGAAGCCGACGGCGCCCGGGCCTGCGTGCGTGCCGACGACAGCGCCCAGATTTTCGACGAGCTCGATCTCGGCCTGGGGCCGCGCCTTCGCGACGAGGTCTGTCAGCACCTCGACCCATTCGGGCGCATCGGCGTGCGCGATCGCGATCCGCAGTCCGGGAAGATCCTGCGTCGAGGCGGCGAACACCCGTGCAAACTCCGCGAGTGCCTTCCGGCGGCCACGCACTTTGCCGATCGGGTGGATCACCCCGTCGTCGACCGACAGGATCGGCTTGACGTTCAGCAGCGTCCCCGCCAGAGCCTGGGCACGGCCGATGCGGCCGCCCTTCTGGAGGTACTCGAGCGTGCCGACGGTGAACACGACGCCGTTTTCCCGCTTGAACCGTTCGATCAGCGCTGCGATCTCCTCGTCGGTCGTGCCGCGCGCCAGGCGACGCTGGATCGCGAGAGCCAGCAACCCGACCGCGAGGGAGGCCGTCTCGGTATCGACGACGTGGATCTGCTCGCCGCCGATCTCGGCAGCAGCGAGCGAGGAGGACTGAAACGTGCCCGAGAGCTTCGCCGAGAGATGCAGAGCGTAGATCCGCTCGTATCCCGCGAGTTGTGCGAACACGTTCCGGAAGTCCTGTGGCGTCGGTTGCGAGGTCGTCGGCAGGGCCGGTGCTTCCTGAAGACGCTGGTAGAAGTCCTGGGAGCTGATATCGACGTGATCCTTGAAGCTCTCCGCGCCGAAGGTGACGTAGAGGGGAACGACCCTCATGTTCGGAAAGCGTGCGGCAGCCTCGGGAAAGTCGGAGGTCGAGTCGAGCACGATGGCGGTGTTCTCGGTCGTCAGGTTCATGGGGCGGGCTCCCCTCGTTCGGTCGCTGCGTGGATTGCCTGGACAAGATCGTCGATCGACCGGCCCTTCTCGATCAGCCCGACGGCACCGGCCTCGAGCACAGCCAGGCGGTCGTCGTCGGTCGCTTCGGCGGTCAGACACAGAACCGCCACGCCGGGAGCTGAGGCGCGCACGGCTGCGGTCGCGCCGGCACCGTCGAGGCCCGGGAGCCGGAAGTCCATCAGGACGACAGCAGGCTCGAGCCGTTCTGCGGCTGCGGCAGCCTCGCGACCGTCGGCTACGGAGCCGACGATCTCCAGCCCGTCGCGCCCGTCGAGCAGGAGCTCGAGCGTCGCCCGGTACACCTCATTGTCCTCGACGAGCAGCACCCTGATTCGAGTTCTTAGCGCCATCGTCACTCCGCCGAGAGAAGCAACGGGTAGTGCGGCTGACCGCCCACGTGGATCTCGATCTCGACTTCGGGGTAGCGCGCCTCGATCTCGCCGACCAGCGCCTCCAGCGCCGGCTCGTCGGCTCCCGTGAGCAGCGTCAGGATCTCCCGGCCGCCGTCGAGGAGGCGCTCCGCCACTGCCCCGGCAACCGTGTCGAAGCTCTGCCCACTTGCAACGGCCGCGC
>JANOUB010000492.1:0-1665 GCA_031416615.1 Thermoleophilia bacterium | reverse complement strand
ACGCCGTGTCGGCCAGCTCGTGGAGAACCTCGACGAAGCGCCGCCTCGTCGTCGAGAGGCTCATGTTGACGACGTCGAAGCCCTGCTCGACCGCGTAGCGGAGGCCGGCGAGCAGGATCTTCCCGCTGCCGGTGTAGCCCGGGCCGAGCACGCGCACGCTGTGGATCTCGCAATCGGGCGCGAGCGAGCGGACGATCCCGGCGCAGGCGGTGCCGTGCCCGCAGACGTCGCCCTCCGCGTCGTTCGCCGCGACCGGCTCGCCGTTCTCGCCGGCCGAGACCACGACCGCGCTGTCCACTCGGCCGACGAGCGGGTGGTCACGCTCGACGCCGCTGTCGAGGATGCAGACGCGGACGCCCTTGCCGGTCGCCCCGTCCCAGGCCCACTCGCGGGTCACCTCCGCAGGCCACGGGCTCTCGAGCGCGATCCGCTCGATTGCCCCGGCGGGCAGGCTCCAGGCGGGAAGCTCGGACATTAGGCGCAGCTCACGCGCCGATGCTACTGCGGTTGAAGGCGCGTGCGAAGCTCGGCGAGGAGGGCGGAGCTGGGCTCAACCCCTTCCGCAGCCTAGGCCGCTTCGAGATCAGCGAGGATGCGCCTGCCCAGCTCCGCGTCCGCCTCCGCGCGAACGACACACCTCATCAGACGGTCGGACGGGCTCGATTCTTCCCGCTGGAGGTCGTAGGTTTCGCGTGATGACCACTGAGGAGCCCCGGCTTCCAGCCGGCACTGTCACCTTCCTCTTCACCGACGTGGAGGGGTCGACGAGGCTGTTGCACGAGCTTGGCGCCGGCGAGTACGCCCAGGCGCTGGCGGAGCATCGCCGTGTCCTGCGAGCGGCGTTCGCCGCCCACGGCGGCGTCGAGGTGGACACGCAGGGGGATGCGTTCTTCGTCGCGTTCCCGACCGCTCCCGGGGCACTGAACGCCGCGACAGACGGTCTCGACGGACTGGCCGGCGGCCCGATCTCCGTCCGGATCGGGCTGCACACGGGCACGCCGCTGCTGACCGAGGAGGGCTACGTCGGTGAGGACGTGCATCGGGCTGCTCGGATCGCGGCCTGCGGCCACGGCGGCCAGGTGCTCGTCTCCACCTCCACCGCAGCATTGGTGGACAGCGGGATGCTCCACGACCTCGGCGCACACCGGCTCAAGCACCTGTCCGCGCCCGAGCGGATCTACCAACTCGGCGACGACGAGTTCCCGCCGCTGAAGAGCCTCTACCACACGAACCTCCCGATCCCGGCGACTCCGTTCCTGGGCCGCGAGCAGGATCTGGGAAACGTGCTCGTACTTCTCGCTCGCGACGATGTTCGCCTGCTCACCCTCACCGGCCCCGGCGGCACCGGCAAGACACGGCTCGCGCTCCAGGCCGCTGGCGCGGCCAGCGATGCCTACCCTGACGGCGTCTACTGGGTGCCGCTCGCTCCCTTGCGCGACCCCGCCCTCGTGCTCGAGGAAGCATCCCGGGCCGTTGGAGCCAACGACAGCCTCGCCGAGCACATCGCCGACAAGCAGCTGCTCCTGCTCCTCGACAACTTCGAGCACCTCCTCGATGCGGCTGCAGAACTCGCTGGTCCACTTGCCGCCTGCCCGAACCTCTGTGTGTTGGTGACGAGCCGCGAGCCGCTCCACGTCAGCGGGGAGCAGGAATACCCGGTGTTCC
>JANOUB010000491.1:0-1754 GCA_031416615.1 Thermoleophilia bacterium | reverse complement strand
CTCCGAGAGCCGGTCGGACTCGACAAGGCCGTGCGGCAGCGAGTGGCCGCACACCGAGCCCGACGCCTGATAGTCGACCCAGCTCGAGCCCGACAGGTAGCCGCGCACCACGAGCTCCACGGGCAGCATCTCGAGCCGTCGGCAGACGGTCGAGCGGCCGTCGGCGCCGAGCTCGAGCAGGTGGTTCGGCACGATCGCCCGGGTGCGCGCGAACCAGAACGCGGACATCCCGGTGAGAACACGTCCTTTGTCGGGAATCGGCGTCGGCAGGATCACGTCGAACGTGGAAATCCGATCCGAAGCGACGAGCAACAGGCGGTGGTCGTCCAACGCGTAGATCTCACGCACCTTGCCGCTCGCGAGGTGAACTGCCTCAGACACGGGCGCCCTCCCGCCGTGTCGCCACGAGAGCACGCAGCCGGTCGAAGACCACGTCGACGTGGGCGGTGAACGCACCGGGATCGAAGACGACATCGAGATCGACGCGGCCGGCGATCTCCGTATCGGCGTCGACGAGCCCGCGGAAGTCGACGCCTTCGTCCCACGCAAGCATCGCATTGCGTTGTACGAGCCGGTATGCCTCGTCGCGCTGAAGCCCCGATTCGACGAGCGCGAGGAGAAGCCGCTGGCTGAAGTACAGCCCGTGGCTCGATTCGAGGTTTTGAAGCATCCTCTCCTCACGAACGACCAGGCCCTCGACGAGCCACGCAAACCGATCGAGCATGTAGTCGACGGCGAGGAACGAGTCGGGCAGGACGATTCTCTCGGCCGACGAGTGCGAGATGTCCCGCTCGTGCCAGAGGGCGACGTTCTCGAGCCCGACGAGCGCGTTCGCCCGCACAACCCGCGCGATCCCGCACAGGCGCTCGGCCGTGATCGGGTTGCGCTTGTGCGGCATCGCCGACGAGCCCTTCTGGCCTCGCCCGAACGGCTCCTCCACCTCGCGCACCTCCGTGCGGGCGAGATGGCGGATCTCGGTGGCGAACCGGTCGAGCGACGAGGCGAGCAGAGCCAGAGCAGAGAGCATCTCGGCGTGCCGGTCGCGCTGCAGGATCTGGGTGGAGCTCGGAGCGGGCTCGAGGCCCAGGTGCTGGCACGCAACCCGTTCCACGCGCGGCTCGGCGGCGGCGTAGGTGCCGACGGCACCGGAGAGCTTGCCGACGCGCAGCCCCTCGATTGCGTGGACGAGCCGCTCCCGATCGCGGTCGAGGGCGAACGCCCAGCCGGTGAGCTTGAGCCCGAACGTCGTCGGCTCGGCATGGACGCCGTGTGTGCGACCCATGCACATCGTCTCGCGGTGCTCTTCGGCACGGGCGACAACGGCGCCGAAGGCACGGTCGAGCCCCTCCAGCACGAGCGCGCCCGCGTCCTGCACGGCAAGCGAGAGCGCGGTGTCGAGAACGTCCGAAGACGTGAGCCCGTAGTGGAACCAGCGGCCTTCCTCGCCGAGCCCCTCGGAGATCGCGTCGACGAACGCCGCAACATCGTGGTTGGTCTCTCGCTCGATCTCGGCAACGCGCTCGGGTGTCGGCACGACCGCGCGATCACGGATCGCGTCGACGGCCTCACGGGGGACAGTCCCGACGCCGGCCCAGCCTTCAAGAGCTGCCAGCTCGACATCGAGCCAACGGCGCAGCTTCTCTTCCTCCGACCAGATCTGGCTCATGGCCGGGCGGGAGTAGCGAGCGATCACGCAGTCATTCTACGGGGGCGGGCGGGCGGGAGCGTCGGCGACAGGCGTAGCGTCAACTGGA
>JANOUB010000490.1:0-2384 GCA_031416615.1 Thermoleophilia bacterium | reverse complement strand
CGGGACTGGTCGGGCGACGCGGAGACGCTCGAGGTGGTTGCCGGCGCTTTCCCGGAGCCGTTCCTGCACGGGTACGACGGGGAGACCCGGCCTGCGGCGGTGCGGTACGCGCCCGGCCTGCGCGTCGGCGCCGAGCGTGTCGCCGAGGTTCTCGAGACAGAAGATGTCGCTCCGGCGGGCAATGCGGCAGCAGCGAACGCCAACCTCTTCGAGCTCGCAACGGGAGCGCCGCACCTGAGCGCCGCCTTGCGCTCGCCCGGTGCGGGGCCGTCGGGAGCGGTCCGGTTCTCGTTCGCCGGGCCTGTCGAGGCGCTGCTCGCGGGTGACTTCGATCGGAGGTTCTCGAGCCCGTGAGGCCCGGACCGGCAACCGCGCTGCTTGCCGCCGTCGCCACGGCCGCGTTCCTGACCAACCGGATCTGGGCGCTCGCGGTGATGGCGATCATCCTCCTCGCGATCTGCCTCCGTGCGCCCGCTCAGCGGCGCTGGCTGTACATCGGCGGGGCCTTGTTCAGCGCGCTCGGCGTGATTGTGATTTCACCGCTCACGTGGTCGTCGGGTGGCGGCACGCTCCTCTGGGAGGGTCCGACGCTCCCCGTGATCGGGCCGGTCGACCTCTCGACCGACGAGATCCGGATTGCGGTCGTCAACGGCCTCCGCCTTGCCGTCGTGGGGCTCGCGTTCAGCGTCTACACCCTCCTCGTCGATCACGATCGCCTCGTTTCGGCTGCGGGCTTCGCACGCCGCTCCGCGCTGGCCGTCGCCCTCGCCACGCGCCTCGTCCCGAGCCTCGAGCGGGACGCCGCCGGGCTCGCGGAGTCGGTGCGCGGCCGCGGGGTCGAACTGCATGGCGCGCGAGGCTACGCGACGCTGCTCTCTCCGCTTGTGGCGGGGTCGCTGGAGCGGGCGACGGGCCTGGCCGAGGCGATGGAGGCGAGAGGGTTCGGGCGCAGCGGCGCCACGCGGGCTCCGCGCCCTGACTGGACGTGGGTCGATCATGCGGCGCTCGTCGGTTCTGTCACTCTCGTGGGGGTTGCGGCGCTGTGGCTGTAGACGCTTCAAGCTCCGGCGTCGCATGGTCCACATGAAGCCTCTCGCCACCATCGACGGTCTCTCGTTCGCGTATCCCGGCGGCGCGCCGGCGGTGCGGGAGATCTCGCTCGAACTCCGCGCGGGAGAGGTCGTTGCCTTGCTCGGCCCTTCCGGGAGCGGCAAGTCGACGCTCCTACGGGCGCTTGCGGGTCTCGTGCCACACTTTCACGGAGGGCGCTTCTCGGGTCGGGTCGCGGTCGCAGGCCTCGATACGCGCTCGCACGGCCCGGCCGAGCTGGCGGGCACCGTTGCCTCCGTCTTCCAGGATCCCGAGGACCAGGTTGTGATGACGCGCGTCGAGAACGAGGTGGCCTTCGGCCTCGAGAACCTTGGTGTCGCACCGGAGCTGATCTGGCCGCGAGTCGAGGCGGCGCTCGCCGAGGTCGGGGCGTCTCATCTCTGGACGCGGCGTACCGTCGAGCTCTCGGGCGGGGAGCTGCAGCGCGTCTGCCTTGCCTCTGCGCTTGCTCTCGAGCCGCAGTTGCTCCTGCTCGACGAACCGACGTCGCAACTCGACACGGACGGCGCGGAAGCGTTCCTCGCCGCGGTCGAGCAGGCGCGCTGCGCTGTAGTGCTCTCCGAGCAGCGCGTCGACCGGGCGCTCGCAATCGCGGATCGCGTGATCATGATGGAGGAAGGCCGTATCGTCCTCGATGCCTCGGTCACCGAAGCGCGTGCCTGGCTGTCTGTTTGCAGGCCGCGGTATGCCGGCGGGCTCACCGGGCACGACCCGGCTCCGCAGACGCCGGTCGGGGCGCCTCTCGTCCGTCTCGACGCGGTTCAGTTCTCGTACGGCGACGGCCCGGATGTTCTCGGCGGTAGCTCTCTCGTCGTCCACCGCGGCGAGATTGTCGCGCTCGAAGGGCGGAACGGCAGTGGCAAGACGACGCTCGCGAAGATCGCCGCGGGTCTGCTGCAGCCGACGAGCGGGACTGCCAGGCGCCACGGGCGCGCGACCTACCTCTCCCAGGACCCCGGCCGATATCTCGTGTGCGAAACGGCGATCGACGAGGTCGCGCTCGGAGTGGCGGGTGACCGGGTGCGTGCCGCGGCGGCCCTCGAGCGCTTCGGGCTCTCGTTTGCGACGTCCCGTCATCCCCGTGATCTCTCGAGCGGAGAGCGGGAGCGCCTCGGCATCGCAGCCGTCTCGGTGCCGGAGCCCGATCTGCTCGTGTTGGACGAACCCACGCGTGGCATCGATCCTGACCGCAAGGCGGCACTTGCCGCGTGGCTGCTGGAGCAGGCAGAGGCCGGTCGGGGCGTTCTTGTCGCCACGCACGACCCGCTCCTGCC
>JANOUB010000489.1:0-3800 GCA_031416615.1 Thermoleophilia bacterium | reverse complement strand
CAGCGGGGGAAGGAGCTTTGACTTATGCAACGGATAACGAACTCTGATCAGCTGGTATCGTCTCGCTGATGGAGACGGACATCCGGACGCTCGTCGGCGACGCCGATCCAGAGACGCTCGCGGCGCCAGAGGTGCTCGGTGTGATGGTCGAGCACTTCCACCCGAGGCTCTCACTCGCGTGCTCGTTCCAGAGGGAAGAGTCAGTGCTGCTGGAGATGCTGCTTGCGATCGCTCCCGACGCCCGGGTCTTCGCGCTCGACACCCACGTGCTCTTTCCCGAGACGTACGCCGTGTGGCGGCAGGTGGAGAAGCGCTACGGGATTCAGGTCGAGGTGTACGAGGGCCCGTCGCTCGGGCGCCAGGCCGCGAGCCACGGCGACGCGTTGTGGGCTTCTAACCCCTCCCTGTGTTGCGGGATCCGCAAGGTCGGCCCGCTCGGTCACGCGCTCGCAGGCCTCGACGGGTGGATCACGGGAATGCGGCGCGAACAGTCCCCCACCCGCGCGGGCGCACAGAAGCTCGGCTGGGACGAGCGCCACGAGCTCTGGCAGGCGAATCCGCTGGCCGACTGGACGGATGCAGCTGTCGACGCGTACATCGAGGAACGCGACCTGCCGGTGAACGAGCTCCACGCCAGGGGCTATTCGTCGATCGGATGCACCCACTGCACGGAGCCGGGCACGGGACGCGAGGGACGCTGGAGCGGAACCGGCAAGACCGAGTGCGGACTGCACCTCGACTGATGGCCGCTCACCTCCAACGCTCCCACCTCGACGAGCTCGAGGCCGAAGCCGTCCACATCATGCGCGAGGTCGCCGCCGAGCTCGAGCGGCCCGTGCTGCTGTTCTCCGGCGGCAAGGACTCAATCGTCCTGCTCCGCCTCGCCGAGAAGGCGTTCCGTCCGGGCCGCTTTCCCTTCCCGCTGATGCATGTCGACACGGGGCACAACTTCCCCGAGGTGATCGAATACCGCGACCGCCGCGTGGCCGAGCTCGGCGAGCGGCTCGTCGTCGCCTCCGTACAGGAGTCGATCGACAAGGGACGCGTCGTCGAGCAGACGGGTCCCCGCGCCTCCCGCAACCAGCTGCAGACGACGACCCTCCTCGATGCGATGGAGTCGAACCAGTTCGACGCAGCGATCGGCGGGGCGAGGCGCGACGAGGAGCGCTCGCGCGCCAAGGAGAGGATCTTCTCGTTCCGGGACGACTTCGGCCAGTGGGATCCGCGCGCCCAGCGACCGGAGCTGTGGAATCTCTACAACGGCAAGATCCGCAAGGGCGAGCAGGTGCGGGTGTTCCCGATCTCGAACTGGACCGAGCTCGACGTGTGGCAGTACGTCGCCCGCGAGGCCCTGGAGCTGCCCTCGATCTACTACGCGCAC
This sequence comes from Thermoleophilia bacterium, assembly GCA_031416615.1. Taxonomy (GTDB): domain Bacteria; phylum Actinomycetota; class Thermoleophilia; order Gaiellales; family Gaiellaceae; genus Gaiella. Next base: position 2,419 of record JANOUB010000489.1, on the reverse strand, counting down.
GAGCGCGAGGTGTTCGAGCGCGACGGGATGCTGTACGCGACCTCGGACGTGATCGAGCGCGACGACGACGAGGAGCCGTTCACCGAGTGGGTGCGGTTCCGCACGGTCGGTGACATGAGCTGCACGGGCGCGGTGCGCTCGCACGCAACGTCGTTCGACGCCGTCGTGGCCGAGATCGCGGCGACCCGGGTCACCGAGCGCGGCGAAACCCGTGCCGACGACCGCGCGTCCGAAGCCGCGATGGAGGACAGGAAGCGTGTCGGCTATTTCTGATCTCAACTCTGAGGGCGCACGGACGGCGGCAACGTCCGACCTGCTCCGCCTCGTCACCTGTGGCTCGGTCGACGACGGCAAGTCGACGCTGATCGGCCGGCTGCTCTACGACACGAAGCAGGTGTTCGTCGACCAGATGGAGCACGTGGAGGAGACGAGCGAGCGCCGCGGTGACGGCTATATCAATCTCGCGCTGCTGACCGACGGGCTGCGCGCCGAGCGCGAGCAGGGCATCACGATCGATGTCGCCTACCGCGGTTTCGTCACCCCAAGACGCCGCTTCCAGCTCGCCGACGCTCCAGGGCATGTGCAGTACACGCGCAACATGGTCACGGGCGCCTCGACCGCCGACGTGGCGGTCGTCCTCGTCGACGCGCGCAAGGGCGTCATCGAACAGACGCGCCGGCACACGCTGATCGCGTCCTTGCTCGAAGTCCCTCACCTCGTCTTTGCTGTCAACAAGATGGATCTCGTCGACTTCGACGAGGGACGATTCAATGAGATCGGGCAAGAGCTCGACGAGCTGACCGCCGCTCTCGGAGTCAGGGACGAAGTGGCCATCCCGATCGCCGCCCTCCACGGCGACAATGTCGTCGAGGCGTCAGACCGGATTGCGTGGTGGCGAGGAGGAACGTTTCTCGAGCACCTCGAGGCTATCGAGCTCGCGGGCGACCGTAACCTTGCAGACCGCCGCTTCCCCGTGCAGTGGGTGATCCGCCCCATGTCCGACGAGCACCACGACTACCGCGGCTATGCGGGCCAGGTCGCCGGCGGCGTCTGGCGCGCGGGAGACGATGTCCTCGTCCTGCCGTCGGGCCTGCGCACTCGAGTGGCGTCGGTCGACACAGCCGACGGCCCGATCGACGAAGCGTTGCCGGGGATGTCGGTGACAATCCGGCTCGAGGACGAGATCGACGTGCCACGCGGCGACATGCTCGTCGACCCGGACGATCAACCGGTGACTGCGCGGGCGCTCGAGGCGACCATCTGCTGGATGAGCGAACGGCCCCTCCAGGCCGGTACGCGCCTTGGGGTGAAGCACACGACGCGCGCCGTGCGCGCCGTCGTCGAGAGCATCGACGGCGTCGTCGACATGGACACCCTCGAGCAGCGCGCCGCCGCCGAGATGGTGCTGAACGACATCGGCACGGTGCGCCTGCGCCTCTCCGCCCCGCTGATGGTCGACCCCTACGCCGAGAACCGTGCGACCGGCGCGTTCATCCTCGTCGACGAAGCAACGAACGACACCGTCGCCGCCGGCATGGTCCGCTCCGCGACCGCGTAAGGAGTCGGTGACTCGTATCGAAGCGGGCGTAAGGACTCTGGTGCAGGGCAGCGTCTTCTCGCTTGCTGCTCGTCGAGCATGGTTGTCGGACTGAGCCCGCGGCTACGTTTGCACGGGGCGCGCGAGGCGTACCATCGCTTCGGCTGCCACGACGTCTGCCAGGCCCTCTCGGCGTGTGAGCGAACGCCAGGTCTGGTACTCGACCGCGTGACCGATCACGGCTTGCAGCAGCGTTCGCTCGAGATGGACCCGGGAAGCGTCCCCGGTCTCTGCGAGCGCTTCGGCGTCACGCACCCGCTGGCGTAGACCGCGTGTCGATGCCTGCGGCCACGAGGTGTGTGGCCGCAGGCGCTTCGCCGATCGCACCACCGCGGAATGCGGAGCCGACGAGCTCAGCCGGCTTTGGAAGACGTGACGACAGCCCGCGTGTTCCCGCGCCGCTAGGCCTGGCTCTTGACCTGCGCGATGAAGCCGCGCACATCGGCTGCGGGCTCGCTGTACGCCTCGCCGAGTGCGGCCTCGACTCGCTGCATGTAGTCGGCCACCCAGCTCGGAAGCTCGATGTCCGTCACTGGGAGGAGCTCCAGCGTGCTTGCGAAACGGATGTCGGCAATCGTCGGTCTGTCGCTGCCGATGAAGCCCGCGTCGGTGAGGAAGAAGTCACGATAGACCTCCAGCATGCGCGGAATCGTCTCTTCCGCTGCCTTGCGGGCGACTTCCTTGTCCTCGTCCGAGGCGTCCGACACGGAGACTTCGCCGGGATACCCACCGAAGCCCAGCCGCAAGTAGGTGGCGCGCGCCACGGCCGGGTAGAGCGAGCTCAGCATGTAGCAGTTGGCGCTGTCGATCATCGCGCGGCTG
>JANOUB010000488.1:0-12667 GCA_031416615.1 Thermoleophilia bacterium | reverse complement strand
AGATTCATGGCCATCCCGTTATGGTACCACAATGGTACCGAAGTCTCCACCGCAGACCGTCATCGTCATGTCGTCTCATGGTTGCTTCTGCGTTCCTCTTTGTAACCGTCCCTTCTGTTGTCACCGTTCATGAGCCCGGTGTGATGCAACGCCCGCGCAAAACGGTGGAACCAGGCTCAGCTCATTTGAGGCTGAATGGCGGGTATTGGTCGGTGACCAGCAAGAAAGCGTAAGCCTGTACTCGAAGCCCCCATCGGCCGACCCCCACCACGTAGTCGAAGAGTGCCTGGGGATACCGTCCTGTGAAGAGGATCGCGAACCAAGCAATGACCACGACGAAGATCGCGATGACCGCCAGCACGGCGAGCACGATGTAGTGCGGGATGGCCAGCAGCCACTTCACCAACGGCAGCCAGCGATTGAGGTCTCGCTCGGCGTCGGGGTAATCGATCTCGAGATGCACCGACTGCTCGTCAACGGTCGAGGGGAACCGATCAGTGAGCAGAACGAGGTAAGCAAGGACGCGCGCCTCGAAACGCACCAGTTGTCGGGAAAAGTCGAACCACCAGCGTGGGTACCGCTGCCGGAACACGATCATCAGCATCGTTGCCATGAAGAAGAGCCCGCCGACGCTCTCACCGCTCCCGGTTGCGGTGAGCAGGCACAGAATGACGACGACCGGGATGATCCAGATCAGCCGGAAGAGGGTGGTGAGCCGGTCGAGCTTGTCGGGGTAGTCGATGTCGAGGCGTGCTGCGTAGACGGCAGTGTCTATTGATGATTCCATGTCTTTCCTCTCGTTCATTGGAAGGTCGGACTCGGTCCATGAGCGGGCGGCTCGCTTGCGATCCAACCCGCCGTTCGTCGTCTGAGGTTCTGTGTTTCGGCTTGTCACTCTCCGACTGTCGGGCTGTACGTGCGGAAGAAGGTGAGCACGGCGGCGACGCGGCGGTTTACAGACGAATCGCCAGGGTCGAGGCCGAGCTTGGCGAGGATCGCTCCGATGTGCTTCTCGACCGCGGACTCGGAGATGTAGAGCGTGCTCGAGATCGCGTGGTTCGATTTGCCTTGCGCCATCTCGCGCAGCACGTTGGTCTCACGTTCGGTCAGGTCGCCCATTCCCGACCTCGACACGACGGCGCCGCGAGCGAGGAGACCTTCGACGACCTGCGGATCGATGACAGAGCCGCCGTCGTTCACGGCCTGAACGGCGCGGAGCAACTCGTCGAGGTCGCCGATCCGGTCCTTCAGGAGGTAGGCGAGGCCGTCTGTGCCGTCCTGGAACAGCTCGAAGGCATAGAGGGCGTTTGCGTACTGGGAGAGCACCACGATCCCGACGTTTGGGTGGCTCGCGCGGATTTTCCTGGCTGCCTCGATGCCTTCGATTTGGTGGTCAGGCGGCATGCGGATGTCGACCACGGCCACGTCCGGCTCGAGACGATCGATAGCGTCGAGGAGACTGGAGCCATCACCAACCGCCGCCACGACCTCCACAGTCCCCGAGGACTCGAGTAGCTGCCGCAACCCTTCGCGGACGAGGTAGTGATCCTCGGCGATGACGACTCTGATGGGGTTGCTCACGAGCCCCTCGCGTTCGTTGCTGCCACCGGGAAGGTGGCGGTGAGCCGAGTACCGGCGCCGGGTTGGCTGTTGACGGTGATCTCTCCGCCCAGGGCATGGATCCGGTCCGCCAGGCCGGTCAGCCCGCTCCCGTCGGCCGCGTCTGAATCGAATCCGATCCCAAAGTCGGCAACCTGCACCGTCAGCTCGCCTCTATCGAGTCCGAGCGCGACCTCGACAGCTTTTGCGCGTGAGTGCTTGAGAACGTTTGTCAGCGCCTCGGTAACGAAGAAGTAGGCGGCGCCCTCGACGTCGTCGGCGAATCGCCGGGAGGCGACACCGGGTTGCACGCTCAGTGCGACTCCGATTGGCATGGTGGAACAGCGGTCCTCGACTGCCGCAGCCAGCCCTCCGTCGGAGAGAACGGAGGGATGGATTCCCTGAGCAAGCTCGCGGAGGTTGGCGAGGATCCGCCTCACGTCCTGCTGGGCTGTCGCAAGGACAGTGTCGCTCGACCCGTCCCCGTTGGCCCGGCTGCGGGCGAGGCCGAGTTGCGCGACGAGTGCCACGAGCTCCTGTTGGGCACCGTCGTGGATGTTTCGCTCGATCCGTCGCCGCTCGGTTTCCTGGGCTCGCACGATCCTCGACGCCAACTGGGCGCGGGAGACGGCCGTAGCTGCCTGAGCGGCCAGCGCTGTCAGCAGCGCCTCGTCGTCTGTCGTCAGCCTGCGACCGCGGTGCGGACGGCAGACCAACTGGCCGAAGTGCTCGTCACCTCGGCTGACCTGGAAGACGGTCGCGGGCTCCGCGTTGGTCGTTCCGTGCTGGGCCGCCACGGAGCCGTGAAGATCGACCTCGACCCAGGCCAGCCCGACCGCGGCCGAGGCGGTGGCGGCAAGTTGGGTGGCAATATCTCCGGGCTGCTCTGCGCTGCCCGCGAGCTCACCGAAGCCGTGCATGGCCTCCAACGGTGAGTCGCGGCGGCCGAACACCCAGCGGTCACCGATCAACTCCAACGAGCGCCGGGCGGGCTGGAGGACGAGTGTGGCGAGCGCAGTCACCGCGATCGCGACCGCAACGGGAAGTCGGCTCCCGACAGCGAGCCCGAGACCGGCGGAAATGCCTGCATAGACGCCGGCAATCGCCGACCACAAGAGGGCAAAGACGAGAGACCGGCGCGCGACGAGATCGATGTCCCACAGCCGATAGCGGAACAGCGCGACTCCGAAACCCGCGGCGATCACCGCGAACGAGAGCACGCCGATGAGTTGAAGCACCGTCGCCAGAGGCTCTGACGCCGACCCCATGACGCCGACGGGGAACATCAGCAGAGCCACGACGCCGGCGTAGACGACCCACTTGAGCTGCTGCCGCTCGATCCCGCGAGCACGACGCAGACGCACGACCAGCGAAGCGACCGTCAGGACGAGCAAGACGAGGAAAATCGCCCCGAGCGCGGCGTCGAGGCGCTCATACGGCGGCGCGTCCTCGAAGCCGTTCTGCTCCGTGAATCTCGCGTCCGTCATGTAGGCCCTGGGGTCGACGATCGCCGCTGCGCGCATGACGTCTCCGATCGCGCCAGCAATACAGGCAAGGCCGAGCACTGCCACGACGGGCCGCCAGCGAGGGGACGGGAGTCGTCCATCGGGGAACGTCAGAAACACGAGCAGTAGGGTCAACACGAACAACCAGAACGCGACGTGGGCGCTCGCGATCAGGCTCTGCGTGGTTCCCAGATCGCCGTCGCGGTGGATGCCAGTGTAGAAGGCAAGCTCAGCCATCGAGAACCCAACCGCGAGAAAAAGCGCAGCCGCGAGCAGCAGCCAGCCGCTTCGGGACCGGGGCCGCCGCGTGATGACCAGCGTGGCGACCGTCGCCATCGTCGCCGAGCCGAGGGCGACGCCAACGCTCACCACGAGCAGAAAGGAGGCGACGGCAGCGAGTGAGAGGCTCGTCGCGAGCAAACCGAGGGTCAGCGTCCAGAGACTCCACGCGGCCCAGGAGATGGTCCGCCTGCGTTCGGAAACCGCAAGCATGTTCATGAGAGCATGATCCGTCACAGGAGGCCGAACGTCCATTCCGGCTGGCCGCACTTCTCGAGCCGCGAAAAACTGCGGCTGGCCTCAGCTGATCGCGCGGCTATCCCCGTTCCGCAGCGCTCGCCGGCTCCCTAGCGTTGAGAGCAGCTCGAGAACGAGGCTTCTCAACGATTGAAAGGACGCTCCAATGGCAGCGCTGACCCGCTTTATCCTCGCCCACAAGAAACTGGTCGTCGGCTTCTGGATCCTCACCACGATCGCGGCCTACGGTGCCATGGGGCCGTCTGCAAGCTCGCTGTCCGAGGAGTTCACGCTGCCCGGGCGCGAAGCGTTCGAGACCAACCGCGAGATCGCGGCCATCTACGGCAACGGCGGTGATGTCGCCCCGATCGTGCCGGTCGTGACGCTTCCGGCCGGGACGACGGTCGACTCACAAGGAGTCGTCGGCGAGCTCGACGCGGCGTTCGCGCGAGTACAGGCCGCGCTGCCGGAAGCGCGCCTCGCCTCCTATGCCTCGACGGGTGATCGGGCGTTCGTCTCCGACGACGGTCGCACCACCTATGGGCTCGTCTTCATCCCGCAGCGGGCTGGATTCGACGTCGGCCAGGAGGAAGCGCGCAGGGCGCAAGGGGCGCTGGGAGGTGTTACGGTCAGTGGAGCACCGGTCGAGGTCACCGGTCTCGAGGCGCTTCGCGGTGCCGCAGCCGGCGACGAGGGGGACGGCCCGAGCGTCCTCCTGGAAGTCCTCATCGCGGGCGTAGGTGCGCTGATCATTCTCGCCTTCGTTTTCGCCTCGTTGATGGCGATCGTCCCTCTACTCATGGCGGCGATCGCGATCCCGACGACCTTCCTGCTCGTCTGGCCTCTTACGGGCGTTACCGCTGTCTCGACGATCGTCCAGTTCCTCGTAGCCTTCGTTGGGCTCGGTATCGCGATCGACTACGCACTGTTGATCGTGATGCGGTGGCGCGAGGAGCGCCAGCGCGGCAACATCGCGAACGAGGTCGCAATCCAGCGCGCGATGGAGCACGCCGGATCGGCTGTCGTCTTCAGCGGTACGACGGTTGCCATCGCGCTGCTCGCGCTCATCGCCCTGCCGGTCCCGGCGTTGCGGAGCATCGGCATCGCCGGCTTACTGATTCCACTCGTCAGCGTGGCGGTCGCGATCACCTTGCTACCGGTTCTTCTCGCCACGATCGGTCCCAGGCTCGACTGGCCTCGCATTCGCCGGGAAGACCAGGCCAGCCGCGCCTGGACGGCCTGGGCGCGACTCGTTGTTCGCAACCGCTGGATCGCCGCCGCCAGTTCGGCCGGAATCCTGATCGCGCTCGTCGTCGCCGCCTTCTCGATCCAGCTCGGGAACCCGCGCGCTGAGTCCTTGGCCCAGTCGGGGCCTGCCCGCGCGGGATTCGAGAAGCTCGAGGAGTCGGGGATCGGCCCCGGTCCGCTCGCGCCTTTCGACGTGCTCGTCCGCGCGGACAATCCCGACGCCGTCGCCGAGACACTTGCGAGGGAGAAGGGCGTCCTCGGTGCAGTCGCTCCAGACGACGCGGACTGGCGACGCGCGAACTCCGCGCTCGTCACGATCATCCCGACAGCGGACGGGAACTCCGGCGAGGGCCGAGCGACGCTCGATCGTATCCGGGCTCGCGCCCAGCAGTTCCCGGGTGAGGTCACCGTGGGCGGCCAGGCCGCCCTCAGCTCCGATTTCGTCGACGCCATCTACGGCAGCTTCCCGCTCATGGTCGCCCTGATCGCAATTCTCACGTTCCTGCTGCTCGCGCGCGCCTTCCGTTCGCTCGTCCTCCCCCTCAAGGCGGTCGTCCTCAACCTGCTTTCTGTCGCCGCCGTCTGGGGGCTCATGGTGCTCGTCTGGCAGAAGGGATTCGGCTCCGAAGCGATCTGGGGCATCGAGGCCACCGGATCCATCAACGAGTGGCTGCCGATCATGGTCTTCGCCTTCCTGTTCGGCGTGTCGATGGACTATCAGGTCTTCATCATCAGCCGGATGCGCGAGACTTACGACCGCACCGGCTCGACCGAGACGGCCGTCGTCGAAGGCATCGGTCGCACAGGCCGGCTGGTCACGAGCGCCGCGCTGATCCTCGGTCTGGCGTTCGTCGCCCTGAGTGCGAGCCCTGGCACCGAGATCAAGATCTTCGCGACCGCGCTGGCAGCCGGGATCCTTCTCGATGCCACGCTCGTCCGAGCGATGCTCGTGCCGGCCACGGTGGCGATTCTCGATCGCTGGAACTGGTGGCTGCCGCATCGGCCCGCACGCGTTCTCAGAGTCAAGCCATCCCTCGTCCGCCGCGAGACGGTTGCCGAGGAAGCCTGAGCGGACGTCGTCTGCCATCGTGTCGCAGCGTCGTACGTGCCCATGACCATGGGCTCCTATCTGACAACACCGCCTGGTCGCTCGCCGGTCGGGGCGCCGTCGCGCCAGACGCGCCGGCCGGCGACCCAGACGCCGACGACCCCGTCCGGCGTGCGCGCCGGGTCGGCATAGGTTCCCGTGTCGACGTAGAGTGCGGGGTCGAGCAGGACGAGGTCGGCCCGCTTCCCGGGTTTGATGCGCCCGCGATCGGCGAGGCCGAGGCGGTCTGCAGCGCGTGACGTGAGCCGCGCTACAGCTTCTTCCACCGGCAGAAGCCCCTCGCGAATCGCGAATCGGCCGAGGAACCGCGGCGCGGTGCCGTAGAGGCGCGGGTGGGGGCGTGCCCCGAAGATCCCGTCCGAGCCGACGAGCTGGAGCGGATGCACCGCAATGGTACGTACCGATCGATCGGAGGCGTAGTGGAGCACCATCGTCACATCGAGCGCAGACTCCGCCATCAGGTCGAGCGCCGCCGTGACCGGATCGCAGCCACGCCGGCTCGCGATCTCGATGAGCGTCAGGCCGACCGTCTCCTCGTTCGGCGCAGCCGCGTTCGCGATCTCGATGCTGTCCGCGCCCAGGGTGCCGAGGATGTTCTCCCAGCCCGGTAGTCCGTGGGCGATGTCGCGTGCGATCCGGCGCCGATCCTCGCGGCGGCCGAGCGCCTGTAGCGTGCCCGCCGCACCACCCTCCTGCGCCCAGGCGGGGAGCACGCTCGCAAGCAGGGTGCTGCCGGCGCCGTAGGGGTACTGGTCGAACGTGAGGTCGATCTCCGTCGCGGCCGCCTCGAGCAGTTCGAGCAGCGGCTCGATCAGCCTCTCGTCCGCGAGCGACTTGAGGTGGGAGAGATGCAACGGAGCTCCTGACCGGCGCGCCACCTCCACCATCTCGGAGACCGCCTCGAGCAGACCGTGGCCCTCGTTGCGCACGTGGGGAACGAGCGGGGCGCCGAAGGCGGCAGCCTCCTCGGCGACCGCGATCAGCTCGTCCGTCTCGGCATACGCCCCCGGCAGGTAGACGAGCCCGAACGACAGCATGCGCGCTCCCGCTTCGAGCCCGAGGCGCACCTCGCGGCGCATCTCCCGCAACTGTGCCGCGGTCGGTGTCACCCTGGCGCTGCCGAGCACGTGGTCACGCACCGCTCCGTGGCCCACCGACGGGACGAGCGAGAGCGCGGGACGCGTCGCGTCGAGCGCGTCGAGGTAGTCGGCCACCGTCGACCACGGCCACGTCTCGGGCCCACGGCCCTCGAGCGGCCGCAGATACGCCTGACGCTCCTGCCAGCGCTCGGCCGAGACAGGTGCGGGAGCAAGCCCGTCCGGGTTGATCACCTCGGTCGTGAAGCCCTGCGCGAGCTTCGGCGTCAGGAACGGGTCATCGAAGGAGGCGAGGCCCGAGTGGGTGTGCATGTCGATGAAGCCGGGACAGAGCATGAGCCCGCGACCGTCCACGACCTCACGCGCCGGCGGGAGCGGGGCATTCTTGTGACAAAGTGTGACAAGGGTGATCGCGTCTCCCCTCACCCCGACGTCTCCGTCGAACGGCGGCGCATCGCCCGGGTAGATTGTGGCGCCGGTGATCACCAGGTCGAGCATGGTGTTACGCCGCCACGAGGGGTCGTCGGAAGCCGACGGCGGTCGCCGCCATGCCGGCCCCGATCAGCACGAGCACGGCCACGAATCCCAGTTGGCCGAGGAGGACGGCGGCCAGCACGATTCCTGCGACGAAGCCGATCATCCCGACCGTGATCAGCGCCAGGTTGAGAAGTCCCTGGTGGTCGTGTTCGACCTCGGTGGCGCGTGCCCCGTTCAGCGAAGCGGCTGCCGCGCTGTTCGAGAGGAGGAACAAGCAGTAGAGAAACGGAGCCACAAGTGCGACTCCGGGGCCCGCGAAAAGGAGCACCGCCGCCGCCTGGACCGTGATTGCGATCACGAACGTGGAGGCCGCACCGAGGCGGGTCTGCGAGAAGCGGACGAGCGGAAGTGTGAGCAGGACGACGACGACGGCCCCGGCGACGAACGTTGCACTGGCCTGCAGTTCGTCCATGCCAAAGTGCTCTCGGAGGACAGCCGGCATGATCCCGATCGCCGCACCGGCGAAGATGTTCCAGGTCAGGTTTACCCAGCCGATGGTGCGTAGCCGACTGTTGCCTCGCAGCGACGCGATCCCACTCACAACGTTCTTCCTCATGACGGCGGCGGGTTCCGATTGACGTTCGAGTTTGGGCACGAGGCCGAGGATTGCGAGGGCCGCGGCGCTGAGACCGCAGATGCCGATGAACACAGCGGTCGCACCTCCGGCCCGGAAGAGGAGGAGGCCGACAAACGGGCTGCCGAAGATCGCCGCCTGGTTGACGGTGGTGCGGACAGCGTGGGCCCGCAGGAGGACCTCACCGCGCGTCTGGTCGCCGATACTCCGGAACAGCGCTCCCTCCGAGAAGTTGCGGAGCGAGCCCACCCCGATCGAGGCCACGATCACGAGTGCGAACCAGTCGTGCCCCGCAAGAGCAGCGAGTGGGTAGAGGGCGCAGACGGCAAGGATGGCAGCCGTCACGACGCGCATCAGCCGGCGAGGGTCGGTGCTGTCGGAGGTCGCACCGGCCGGGACTGCGAACAGCAGGAGCGGGACATAGACGAAGGCGCTCGCGAGCGCGGCGTTCTGAGGCGAGTGCCCGCGGGCGAGCAGGATCCACGGGAGCACGAACTGGAAATGACCCTGGACCGCGGCGGTGAGGCCATTGGCACCGATCAGTGCGAGTGTCCTCGAGGGGAGGCCGAGCCGGTTCACTCGGCGTACAGATCAGCCCAGCGGCTGAGCGCGTTGCTCAGCTGAGCTCTCGCTTCGACGGCGCCGCCGAAGGGAAGCCGTGCGTAGCCGGGCGCCTGGAATGCAGAGCCCTCGACGACTGGCAGGCCGACCGCTGTCAGCTCGTTCGCGAGCCCGCGCCGTGAGTCTGAGCCGACGAAGAGGAAAGGCGCCGCGCGAGGAGCAACGGTCGTAAGCCCTGGTGTTGCCTCCACGGCCGCTAGCGCCACGGTGCGAGCGGCTGCCATGCCGGCGTGGATCTGCTCGAGCCAGTCCCGTGAACCGCTGAGCGCGGCGCGAGCCGCTTCCTGGGCGGCGATGCCTACCCGCAGGCAGTCCCACTCGAGCGTTCGGGCGCACGATTCGACGCGCGCCGCAGGACCGGCCAGCAGGCCGATGCGAAGTTGTGGCAGGGAGAGGCTCTTGCCGAGGCTTCGAATCACGATCACGTCGTCGGCGAGCCCGAAGGCAGATGCGAGGGTGGCGTCGTCCCAGAGGGAAGCTTCGTAGGCCTCGTCGGTCACGACGAGGACACCGTGCTCCTCGGCCACCCTCACCACAGCAGCGACATCCTGCGGCAGAGGCACGTGCCCGGTCGGGTTGCCGGGGTTGCAGAGCAGCAGCGCCTTCGTGCGAGCTCCGATTGCTTGCTCGACGGCGGCCGCGTCCCATCGCCACCCGTCGGCCGCTGAGCCCGGCACGTAGACGGGCACGGCGCCTGCGGCGCGGATCGGTCCCTCGAAGAAGAAGCAGGGCGCCGGCACGACCACCTCATCGCCAGGTTGCAGGAGAGACCTGAAGCAGATTCCGAGAGCCTGCATGGCCCCGTTCGTGACGAGGATCTCCGTGTCGGGGTCGACGATGCGCCCGGTCGTCCGAGCCAGTTCGACGGCGAGCGCTTGGCGGAGCAGGGCGTGGCCGCGTGCGGGCGGCGTCCTCATCGGTTGCCCGAGTACTTCCGCAACGGCGTCGACGACATGGGCCGGCAGCGCCGGAGCAGGCGTCCCGTGCAACGGGACGGGCTCGACCCCAGCCGCGCGGGACGCGTGGAGCCGCTCCTCCGCCTCGTAGGTCGGGAAGCGGCGTTCCAGGCTCACGAGGGGATGACGGGCAGCACGACGCGCGACGGGTACTCGCTCGAGTGGAGCACAGTCTGGTGGGCGATCTGCATGCGGGTGCCGGTGCCGACGTCTTCGCCGGTGTTGAGGTTGCGGCTCCAGCGAGGGAAGCTCGAGCTCGTCACATCCACGCGCAGCCGGTGCCCGCGGCGGAAGAGGTTGCTCGTCGGGTACATCCGGATCTGCAGCTCGGTCGGCTCACCCGGCTCGAGCAGCTCGGTGCGCTCGTAGCCGTGGCGGTAGCGCGCCCGAATCACGCCCTCGGCGAGGAACAGGGCGCGGCCGTCGGGGTAGACATCGGAGAGGCGGACGACGAAGTCCGTGTCGGGCGCACTCGAGGCGACGTAGAGCACTGCTTCGAGCGGGCCGGTCACCTCGAGGTCGGCCTCGAGCGGTGAGCTCGTGTAGCAGAGCACGTCATCGCGCCGCTCGATCGGACGCTGGTCGACCGGCCCCGGCAGCACCGGTGTGACGGCGTTCTGCATCATCGTCAGGGTCGAGTTGTTGCCGCCGAGCGTCGGGACGGGATCGGCGGGGTCGTAGTCGTAGGTGTCGGCAGGCTCCGAGCCGGGCGCCTCGGTACTGAGGCTGCCGTCTCCTCCGAGCGTGTTCGCGCGGCCGCCGCTATGGAGAAAGAACGGGACGAGCTCCGTCTCGGCAAGGGGCCACGTCTGTTCGTGGCGCCAGCGGTTCGCGCCCATCACAAAGAGACTGATCGGCGGCTCGTCCATCAGGCCGCTGTCCAGCTCCTTCAGCCAGGTGTCGTACCAGCGGAGATCGTCTTCGCGAATGAGCCGCGAGGCCTCGGGGCCGAAGTCGTGGCCGCTGATCACCCGTGTGAACTCCTCCTCGTGCGACCACGGCCCCATCAGCACGCGTTGGGGGACGCGGCCTTCGAGGGCGCTGAACGTCCGCATCGTCGCGCCGGGGTAGGCGTCGTACCAGCCGCACTGCTGAAAGATCGGCACCGTCACCGCCTCGGGGCGATGGGCGATGCTGTTCCAGTAGGCGTCTTTCGTCGGCCGGGCGTGCCACTCGCGCCAGAACGGGATCTCCCGCCCGACCGCCTCCACGTCGAGCTCGACGAGAGGGAGGTGGCGCAGGACACGGTCGTTCAGGAACGTGGTGCCCGACATGGGCCCCGTCAGCATCCCGGGTGAGGTCGTCCAGATCAGCGCCGCGCCGAGCGAGAGGCCGAGCTGGAAGGCGCCCCCGACGTAGTGGCAGTCGTCGAAGTAGTCGTCCATGATCACGTGCGGCGCGGCGCAGACGAGGCTCGGATGGCCCCCCTGGTTCATCAGCTGCCACTGCACGATCGCCCCGTAGCTCCGCCCCCAGGTGCCGATTCTGCCGTTGCACCAGGCGCTCGCGGCTGCCCATTCGAGCGTGTCGACCGCGTCGGCGCCGTCCGGCAGGTAGGCGTCGAACGCGCCCCCGGACTCGTAGCGCCCGCGGACGTCGACGATCACCGCCGCGTAGCCGCGGCTCGCGTACCACACCCCCCAGTCGATGAAGCGTTCGCGGGCCGACTCGTACGGTGTCCACTGCACGATCGTGGGAAGCGGGCCGCCGCCGAGGGGAAGGTAGACATCGGCGGACAGCGTGACCCCGTCGCGCATCGGCACGCGGCAGTCGTGTAGCAGGCGAACGTCGTGGAGTGGTTGCGATTCGCTTGGGCTCATGCAGTGTGAGCGTGCGACCCGGCGATCGAGGTGCCGGGGAAGTGACACGCGGCCCGGTGGTCCGAGCCGTGATCCTGCAGGGCCGGGTCGACCTCCGAGCACACCTGTTGTGCGATCGGGCAACGAGTACGGAACCGGCAGCCGGAGGGTGGGTCGATCGGGCTCGGGACGTCTCCGGTGAGGACGATGCGGCTGCTCTTTCGCCCCGGCACGGGTTCCGGGTTGGCCGAGAGGAGCGCCATCGTATACGGGTGCAGCGGGCGTCGGAAGAGCTCGTCCGAGGGGGCGATCTCGACGATCCGGCCGAGGTACATCACGGCAACACGGTCGGAGATGTAGCCGACAACGGCGAGATCGTGGGCGACGAACACGTACGTGAGGCCGAACTCCCGTTTCAGCTCGACGAGCAGGTTCAGTACCTGGGACTGGATGGAGACATCGAGCGCCGAGACGGGCTCGTCGGCAACGACCAGCTTCGGCTGCAGCACGAGCGCCCGCGCGAGCCCGATCCGCTGCCGCTGGCCGCCGCTGAACTGATGCGGGTACCGGTCGGCTGCCTCGCGCGACATGCCGACCCGGTCGAGCATTTCGTGGACGATGCCGTCCCGTTCCTTGCGTCCTGCGATGTCGTGGATCGTGAGCCCTTCGGCGATCAGGTCTCCGACCTTCATCCGCGGGTCGAGCGAGCCGACCGAGTCCTGGAAGACGATCTGCATGTGCCGACGCATCTCCTTCAGGTCCTTCGCGCCGAGCCCGACGAGATCGACGCCGTCGAACGTGATCTCTCCGGCTGTCGGCTCGAGGAGCCGGAGCAGCGTCCGGCCGAGTGTCGACTTGCCGCAGCCGGACTCACCCACGAGCCCGACGGTCTCCCCTCGCCGGACGTCGAGGTCGACGCCATCGACTGCTTGCAGGTACCCGGAGGAGCGGCGGAGCAGGCCCTGCTTGACGGGGAAGTGCTTCTTCAGGCCGCGAACCCTGAGCAGGATGTCGTCTTCTGCAGCGGGCTCGGCCGGAGCCTCCGCGACCAGGCCCTCCTCGGCGCTCATGAGGGCACGCCGATCGGCTGAATCGCTCGCGGGCCGG
>JANOUB010000487.1:0-2507 GCA_031416615.1 Thermoleophilia bacterium | reverse complement strand
TGCAGACTCGCTGACGGAGCTCCACGCGGCGCGACTCCTGACCTACCACGCAGCCCATGCGTTCGACACCCTCAGCGATCGGAAGGTCGTCCACGGCAAGGTTGCGATGGCGAAGCTCTATGCCTCCGAGATGGCGGGCCGGGTTGCCGACCGCTCCGTGCAGATTCTAGGCGGGCGCGGCTACATGCACGAGAGCGCCGCCGCCCGCTTCTACCGCGAGCTCCGGGTCGACCGCATCTGGGAGGGCACGAGCGAGATCCAGCGGCTGATCATTGCCAGGGGCCTCGCGAAGCGCGGCGCCGCGCCCAACCTCGGCTGGGAGTCGTAGAGCCGGACGTCCGCGCCAAATCGCGGTCGACGCTCCGCGTCGTCTACGACCCATGCCGTCGCTCGTCCTGTACGGGCGAGGCGCAGCCTCGACCACGCCAATCGCGGATCGGTCAATCGGCGAGCACGACGCGCGCGTCGAGGCCGACCGCGCCCCGCGGCAGGACGAGCAGCGGGTTCACCTCGATCTCGGCGATCTCGGGGTGTGCCGCTGCGACCCGCGACAGGGCGGCGGCGGCCTCGGCCGCTGCCCTCACGTCGAGCGGTTCCCGCCCGCGGGCGCCGGTGAGCACTCCCGCACCCTTGAGCGACCGGAGGAGCCGCTCCACCTCGTCCGGGGTCGCGGGGGCGAGCGTCACGGCGACGTCGCGGAGCAGCTCGGCATAGATCCCGCCGAGTCCCACGAGGAGCAGCGGCCCGAAGCGGGGATCGCGCCTGCAACCGACGATCAGCTCCACCCCCGGCTCGAGAGCGACCATTGCCTCGACAGCGAAGCCGTCCGGTGCGAGGCGGGCCTGCATCTCCTCTGTAGCGCCCCGGACCGAGGCCTCGTCGGCGAGGCCGAGCGCCACGCCTCTCGCGTCCGACTTGTGCAGAATCCCGAGCGCCTTCACCGCGACGGGGTAGCCGATCGTTGCCGCGGCGGCCACGGCCTCGGACGGACCTGAGGCGAAACGTGCCGCTCCGAAGGGAACGCCGCTCTCCGCGAGCAGAGCTCTCGCCTCGAGATACCCGGCCGCGGCTACGGGTGCCGCGGGCAGCCCCTCTGACGGCACCGCTCCAGGCTCATCTGCGTCGGCGATCCGGGCCAGCGTCGCGAGGGCAGCTTCGATCTCGCGATACACCGGCACGCCCCCCTCACGAAGCGCCGCAGCCGGCGCCGACTGCCAGAACATCGCCTGCACGAAGAGTGGCACACCGGTCTCGTCGACTGCCCTGACGATCGAGCGGGCGACCTCGGTCTCGCGAATGCGGAACTCGTCGCTCATCCGGCTGTAGCCGCCGAAGTACCCGGTCAGGACGACCGCATCAACCTCGCCCGATTCGAGCACGAGCCGGGTGACCCGCTCGAAGTTCGCAAAGTCCTCCTCCCCGGCACCGGCGAGGTCGACGGGGTTGATCGTAGTCGCGTTGCGAGCGACGGAACGCAGCCGCTCGCCGAGCGCATCGGACAGTCGAGGCAACTCGAGGCCGAGCGCCGTCGCAAGATCCGATGCGACAACGCCGGTGCCACCGCCGTCACCGACGATCGCGACGCGACGGCCGCGCGGCCGGTTCGTCGCAAGCGCCGCGGCAGCGAGATCGATCAGCTCTTTCGGGGTCCCTGCCCTGAGGACACCCGACGCACGGAACGCGGCGTCGACCGCGGCGATGTCGCTGACGAGAGCGCCCGTGTGGGAGGCGGCGGCGCGCGCGCCGGCCTCGCTGCCGCCGGCCGCCAGCACGATCACCTGCTTGCCGGCGGCGGTCGCGGCGGCGCCGGCACGCGCGAAAGCACGTCCGTCGCGGAAGTCCTCGCAGTAGACGGCGATCACGCGGGTCTCGTCGTGGGCGGCGAACGCCTGGACCAGCTCCGCCGCCTCGATGTCGGCCTGGTTGCCGAGCGACGCAAAGCGCGAGACGCCGAGACCGTAGTCCGCAGCGATCAGCGACAGCTCGAGCGCGAGGTTGCCGCTCTGGGAGATCACCCCGATCGAGCCGGGCGTGAGGTCGTTCGCTCCCAGATCGAGCTCCGACGAGGTGTCGTAGATGCCGAGGCAGTTCGGCCCGAGCATCACGGCACCTGCGGCTCGGACGCGCTCGACCACGGCGGCCTCGCGCGCTTTACCCTCGTCGTCGATCTCGCCGAGCCCGGCTGTGATCGCGACGATCGCGCGCGCGCCGACGGCGAGCGCCGCGTCGACCGCCTCCTCGAACACAGTGGCCGGGAGCGTCACGACGACGACCTCGGGTCGACCCGGGAGCTCGGCTAGAGACGTGTAGACGGGTTGCCCGAGGATCTCACCGCCGCGATGGTTCACGAGCCAGACGTCCCGCCTGTGCAAGCCCCGCAGTGCTCCTTGCGCGATCCAGTTGCCCCACTTGGCCGGGTCGCTCGAGGCGCCGAGCACCGCGACCGAGCGTGGGTCGAAGAGCGGCCGCAGGTCACGCACCGGGGTAGCCTACGCGACGCTGCCGCG
>JANOUB010000486.1:0-9876 GCA_031416615.1 Thermoleophilia bacterium | reverse complement strand
CCTCGAGATCTGCGGCCGCAGCTTCAATTTTCTTTGTCTTCTTTTCTGCCATCTCAGATCTTCCCCAGTCGTTCACGCTCGGTCTTCACGGTCAGGATGCGGGCGATCTCACGCTTGGCCGACCGCAGCCGGGCGCTGTTCTCGAGCGCGCCGGTAGCCGACTGGAAGCGGAGGTTGAAGAGCTCCTTGCGAGTCGTAACCATCTTCTCCTCGAGCTCCTCGTCCGTCATGTCACGTAGCTGCCTAGCTCTCAAAGAGATCAGCCTCCCGCCTCACAAACTTGACTTTGATCGGGAGTTTCTGGCTCGCGAGACGCAAGGCCTCCCGGGCAAGCGCCTCATCGACACCTGCAAGCTCGAAGAGCACGCGGCCCGGCTTGACGACCGCAACCCACCCCTCGGGTGATCCCTTGCCAGATCCCATCCGGGTTTCAGCGGGCTTCTTCGTGAAGGGCTTGTCTGGGAACAGGTTGATCCAGACCTTGCCGCCGCGCCGGATCTTGCGCGTCATCGCGATGCGGGCCGCTTCGATCTGCCTGTTCGTTACCCAGCCGTCCTCGAGCGCCTTGATCCCGTAGTCACCGAACTGCACCGTCGTCTGCCCCTTCGCGAAGCCGTCACGGCGGCCGCGATGGTGCTTGCGATGCTTGGTCCTGCGAGGCATCAACATCAGCCGTCAGTCCCCTCAGACGGAACGTCCTGCGTGATCTTGGCCGGAACGTCCGGCGCGATGTTCGGCGTCACGTCGGGCGCGATGTTCGGCGTCCCGTCGGGCGTGGGCGCGTCGGCCGACTCGGGGGCCTTCGGCTCCGCCTGGCGGGGCGGCCGCTGAGAGCGCTGACCGGGCCGCTGGCCTCCGGCCTGCTCTGGCCGCGGGCTACCGCCCTGCTCCGATCTCGGGCTACCGCCCTGACCGCCGCCGCCGCCGCCGCCGCCGCCCTGAGGACGCCCAGCCTGGCCACCGGGCCGCGGGCCGCGCCCGCCGCCGGGACGGGTTCCGGGTCGCCCGCCGCCGGGAGCACCGCCGCCGCCAGCACCGCCACCGGGAGCGCCGCCGCCGGGACCTCTGCGGCCCTTCTTGACGAGACCGAGGCCTTCGCGATCCTGGCTCCGTCCACGAGCGCTCTCACGCGATGCGCCAAGGCCTTCCGCTGCTCCGCCACGCTTCCTGCGAGCCTGATCCTGGTCGCCGAGGCGCGTTTCCTTACCGGTCGAGGTTCCTTCGTAGCCCTCGGGCATGATCTCGCCCTTGTTGACCCACACCTTGACGCCAATGCGCCCGTAGGTGGTCTTCGCTTCAGCGAAGCCGTAGTCGATATCAGCGCGAATCGTGTGCAGCGGCACGCGGCCCTCGGTGTAGCGCTCGGAGCGGCTCATTTCGCCACCGCCAAGCCGACCGCCGCACTGGATCTTGATCCCCTGCGCGCCCGACCGCATGGCAGACGCAAGCGCGCGCTTCATGGCGCGCCGGAACGAGACACGGTTCTGGAGCTGCTCGGCGATCGACTGCGCCACCAGCTGGGCGTCGAGCTCGGGCCGCTTGATCTCGTTGATATTGATGTGCACCGATTTGCCGGTGATCGCGTGCAGCTCCTTGCGGAGCGCGTCGACCTCGACCCCCGACTTGCCGATCACGATGCCCGGACGGGCCGTATAGATGTCGACCGTGATCCGCTGCTTGTCCTTGCGAATCAGGATGTCCGAAAGGCCAGCATGTGACAGCTTGCCGTTGATGTGCTCGCGGATGCGGACATCCTCGAGAATGTAATCGGCGTACTCCTTCTTGCCGGTGTACCAGTTCGACTTCCAGTCGTGGATGACACCGACGCGTAGGCCGCCAGGATGGATCTTCTGGCCCATCAGGCAACAGCCTCCTTCTTCTTCGCCGGCGCCTTGCGCTTGGGCTTTTCGTCGACGGCGGGTGCCTCGGGCGCCGGGGCGCCCGTCACGGCGGGCGTCTCGGCCGACCGCTTCGGCCGCGTCTGAGCCTTCGGATTCTCGCTGACGATCAGGGTGATATGGCACGTGCGCTTGCGGATCCGGTTGACGCGGCCACGGGCGCGGGCGCGCCAGCGCTTGAGCGTGGGGCCCTCGTCCGCATATGCGGCGAGGATGACGAGCTCGTCGCCATCGAGGGCGTGCGCCGACTCGGCGTTCGCGACGGCCGAGCGCAACACCTTCTCGATGTCGACGGCAGCGGCGCGCGGCGTGAAGGCCAGGATCGTGCGAGCCTCCGGAACGCTGCGGCCGCGGATGTGGTCGAGCACGAGGCGGGCCTTGCGGGCAGACAGGCGCACGTATTTCGCCTCGGCGCGCGACTGGGTGAGCGTTGATGTGTCTGCGGTAGCCATCAGCGCTTCTTCACCTGGGTCTTGTTGTCGCCGGCGTGGCCGCGAAACGTGCGGGTCGGTGCAAACTCGCCGAGCTTGTGGCCGACCATCTGCTCACTGACGAACACCGGCACGTGCTTGCGGCCGTCGTGGACGGCGATCGTGTGACCGACCATGTCGGGGAACACGGTCGAACTGCGCGACCAGGTGCGGATCATCCGCTTCTCGTTCAAGGCGTTCATCGCCTCGATCCGGCCGAGCAGCCGTTCGTCGATGAAAGGCCCCTTCTTCGATGATCTGGACATGAGTGGTTAGCGCCTTTCCTTGCCGCGGCGACGGCCGCGGACGATCAACTTGTCGGATTCCTTGTGCTTGCGGCGGGTGCGCTTACCGAGTGTCGGCACGCCCCACGGGGTGACCGGATGACGGCCGCCCTTCGACTTGCCCTCGCCACCACCGTGCGGGTGGTCGACCGGGTTCATCGCGGAGCCGCGGACGGAGGGTCGCATGCCGAGCCAGCGGCTCCGGCCGGCCTTGCCCGACTGCTCGTTGGCATGGTCGGAGTTCCCGACCTGGCCGACGGTGGCGCGGCACGTGAGCAGTACCCGGCGCATCTCGCCAGACGGCAGACGGAGGACGCCGTAGCCCTGGTCCTTCGCGACGAGCTGGACACCGGCGCCGGCTGAGCGCGCCATCTTGGCGCCCTGGCCCGGCTTCAACTCGACGTTGTGGACGAGTGTTCCCGTCGGGATGTTCTCGAGGGGTAGAGCATTGCCGGCCTTGATGTCCGCGGTGGGGCCAGACTCGACCGAGGTGCCGACACGAAGGCCCTGCGGCGCGATGATGTACGCCTTGGCGCCGTCGGCATAGTGGAGCAGGGCGATCCGAGCAGACCGGTTCGGGTCGTACTCGATTGCTGCCACCTTGGCCGGCACGCCGTCCTTCAATCGCTTGAAGTCGATGACGCGGTACATGCGCTTGTGACCGCCGCCCTGGTGGCGCGTCGTGATGCGGCCGTTGTTGTTTCGGCCGCCCGTCTTCTTGAGCGGCTCGGTGAGCGACTTCTCGGGCTCTTTCTTGGTGACGTCCTCGAACGAGGAGACGGCCATGAAGCGGCGCCCCGGGCTTGTCGGCTTGAACTTCTTGACTGCCATCAGAGCTG
Organism: Thermoleophilia bacterium; assembly: GCA_031416615.1. GTDB lineage: Bacteria > Actinomycetota > Thermoleophilia > Gaiellales > Gaiellaceae > Gaiella. Next base: position 6,385 of record JANOUB010000486.1, on the reverse strand, counting down.
TGCCCCTTCGAAGATCTCGATGCTCTCGCCGTCGCGCAGCTGCACGATGGCCTTCTTCCAGCTGGGACGGACGCCCTTGAACACGCCGCGGCGCTTCGGCTTGGCGGGCACCTTGATCATGCGGACGCTTTCGACCTTGACGCCGAAGAGCTGCTCGACGGCCTGGCGTACCTGCGTCTTGTGGGCATCCTGGTGCACCTTGAAGGTGTACTTCCGGTCAGCGATGCCCGCATAGCTCTTCTCGGACACAACCGGGGCGATGAGGACATCGGCGGGGTTCATGTCGCCTTCCCTTCGACGAGCGGGAGCGCGGCCTCGCTGACGAGAACAGAGCGCGCCCAGACGAGCGGTGCGACCTCGAGCTCGGAGGCAACGGTGACGAGAACACGGTCGAGATTACGGAACGACTTGATCAAACCGATCTCGTCCTCGTGAGCGACGACGACGAGCGGCGTCGCCTTGCCCCACTTCTCGACGAGTGCCTTCGCCTGCTTCGTAGACGGCGTCTCGAACGCGGTGCCGTCGACGAGTGCGAGCGTTTCGTTGCCGACGTGGTTCGACAGCGCACCAGCGAGCGCGGCGCGGCGCACCTTGCGGTTCACCTTCACCTCGAAGCTGCGCATTCCCGGCGCGAACGCGACGCCGCCGCCCGTGAACTGCGGCGCGCGAATCGTGCCCTGACGGGCCCGCCCGGTGCCCTTCTGGCGCCACGGCTTGGCGCGGCCACCCGAGACGAGCCCGCGGGTCTTGGCGCCGCGGGTGCCCGCCCGATGTGCGTTCAGCTCGGCGCGAACGACCTCGTGCACGATGTGCCTCTTGAGCTCGGCGCCGAACACAGCTGCCTCGAGCGTCACGTCGTCCTTGGCGGCCGTACCGCCCAGAACCTGCACCTTCAACACCGGTGCTTGCAAAACCTCCGCCTTCAACGCAGCCATCAGCCGGTGCTCCTGATCTCGACGATGCCGCTCTTCGGACCCGGAACCGAGCCCTTGACGAGCAGCAGATTGCGCTCGACGTCAACATCGTGGACGACAAGCCCGAGCTGGGTGACCCGCACGCCGCCCATGCGACCCGACATTTTCTGCCCCCTGAACACACGTGAAGGGGTTGCGGAGGCGCCGATCGAACCGGGCTTGCGAACGTTGTGCGAGCCGTGGGAGACGGGGCCACGACTGAAGTTATGTCGCTTGATCGTGCCGGCAAAGCCCTTGCCGATCGAGGTCCCAGCGACCTTGATCGTGTCACCCGGCTCGAACGCCTCGACCGTGACCGTGTCACCGACTGCCAGCTCGGTGTCGCCGCGGAACTCCACGAGATGACGGTGGGCCGGCGCGCCGGCCTTCTTCAGGTGGCCAAGCTCGCCCTTCGTGATCTTGCGGTCAGCAACGGGCTCGTAGGCGAGCTGCACGGCGGTGTACCCGTCGGCGGCATCGCTCCGGACATGGACGACCGGGCACGGACCGGCCTCGATCACAGTGACGGATGTGACGCCCCCGGTCTCGGGATCGAAGATCTGCGTCATCCCAAGCTTTTTCCCGACTATGCCTTTCACGATACGCCTCCGAAGGATGGGGAAAAAGCGTTAGATAGTGCATTCATATGTGGGTTTTGAATTTTCTTCATGGTGTTATCTAGAACTTTAGGAATTGTCTCAGCAATTCCTAAAGTTTTATTTCGATGTCGATGCCGGCAGGAAGATCGAGGCGCATCAGCGAATCGACGGTCTTCGGCGTCGGGCTGTGAATATCGATCAGGCGCTTGTGGGTGCGCACCTCGAAGTGCTCGCGCGAGTCCTTGTCCTTGAAGGGACTCCGGATCACGCAGTACACATTCTTCTCGGTTGGCAGGGGCACGGGACCCGTGATCGTCGCGCCGGTGCGCTGCGCCGTCTCGACGATCTGCGACGCCGAGCGGTCGAGCTGCTGGTGGTCGTAGCCCTTGAGCCGAATGCGGATTTTTTGTTGCGCCATGTTGGTCTCGTCTCTTCTCTCTGCTCGACAGCGGCAGGAAGCGGGAGAGGCATTCGCCTCTCCCCTACCCAAAGAGGGAGAGAGGCTTCGCCTCTCTCCCTATTTGATGATCTCCGTGACGACGCCGGCGCCGACGGTGCGGCCACCCTCGCGAACGGCGAACGTGAGCCCGGCGTCCATCGCGATCGGCTGGCCCATCTCGATCTCCATCTGCGTGTTGTCACCCGGCATCACCATCTCCTGGCCGTCCGGCAGCTTGATCGAGCCGGTGACGTCGGTCGTACGGAAGTAGAACTGGGGCCGGTAGCCGTTGAAGAACGGGGTATGGCGGCCGCCCTCGTCCTTCGAGAGCACATAGACCTCGGCCTTGAAGTGCGTGTGCGGCGTGATCGAGCCCGGCTTTGCGAGCACCTGGCCGCGCTGGACATCCTCGCGCTTGACGCCGCGGAGCAGCACTCCCGCATTGTCGCCGGCCTGCGCGAAGTCGAGCACCTTGAGGAACATCTCGAGCCCGGTGACGGTCGTCTTCTCCACCTTGTCGTTGATGCCGACAATCTCGATCTCCTTGCCGACCTCGATCTTGCCCTGCTCGATGCGGCCGGTCACAACGGTACCGCGGCCGGTGATCGTGAACACGTCCTCGATCGGCATCAGGAACGGCTTGTCGGTGTCGCGCGTCGGCTCCGGGATATACGAGTCGACGGCGGCCATCAACTCGAGGATCTTGGGCGTCCACTCGGGGTCGCCCTCGAGCGCCTTGAGTGCCGAGACCTGGATGACCGGAATGTCGTCGCCCGGGAAGTCGTACTTCGAGAGCAGCTCGCGCACCTCGAGCTCGACGAGCTCGAGCAGCTCGGGATCGTCGACCATGTCGGCCTTGTTGAGTGCCACGACCATGAACGGCACCCTGACCTGGCGGGCGAGCAGGATGTGCTCACGCGTCTGCGGCATCGGGCCGTCGGCGGCGGAGACGACGAGGATCGCTCCGTCCATCTGCGCGGCACCGGTGATCATGTTCTTGATGTAGTCGGCGTGACCCGGGCAGTCGACGTGTGCGTAGTGCCGGTTCTCCGTCTCGTACTCGACGTGCGCAGTGTTGATCGTAATGCCGCGCTGCCGCTCCTCGGGAGCCGCGTCGATCGAGCTGAAATCGCGCACGACGGTGCCCGTGCCGGACTCGGAGAGCACCTTCGTGATCGCTGCTGTCAGCGTCGTCTTGCCGTGGTCGATGTGGCCGATGGTGCCGACATTGACATGCGGCTTCGACCGCTCGAATTTCTGCTTCGCCATCGTACGATCTCCTTCTTACGAGCCTGACTGCGAGTCGACGATGTCGCTCGCGATGGACTGGGGTACTTCGTCGTACCGGTCGAACTGCATCGTGAAGGTCGCGCGGCCCTGCGACATCGAGCGCAGGTCGGTGGCGTACCCGAACATCTCTGACAGCGGCACGCTCGCCTGGATCGACTGGGAGTTGCCGAGCGGCTCGAGCGACTCGACCCGCCCGCGCCGACCGTTGAGGTTACCCATCACATCGCCGAGGTAGTCGTCGGGGGTGACGACCTCGACCGCCATGATGGGCTCGAGCAGCTTCGGCTTGGAGCGCTTCAACGCCTCCTTGAAGGCCATCGAGCCCGCGATCTTGAAGGCCCGCTCGCTCGAGTCGACGTCGTGGTACGAGCCGTCGATCAGCTCGATCTTGACGTCGACGACCGGGTAGCCGGCGAGAACGCCCGCGTTCATCGCTTCCTGAATGCCCTCGTTGACCGGCTTGATGTACTCCTTCGGAATCTTGCCGCCGACGATCCTGTCTACGAACTCGTAGCCTGCACCCGGCTCCTGCGGCAGCAGGTTGATCGTGACGTCGCCGTACTGGCCGGAGCCGCCGGTCTGGCGCACGAACTTACCCTGCACCTTCTCGACCGGCTTGCCCGCAGTCTCGCGGTAGGCGACCTGCGGCCGGCCCACGTTCGCTTCGACCTTGAACTCGCGCATCAGGCGGTCGACGATGATCTCGAGGTGGAGCTCGCCCATGCCGGCGATCAGTGTCTGCCCGGTCTCCTCGTCAGAGGTGACGCGGAACGTCGGGTCCTCTTCGGCGAGCCGCTGCAGACCTTGCGAGAGCTTGTCCTGGTCACCCTTCGTCTTCGGCTCGATCGCGACCGAGATGACCGGGTCGGGGAACGTCATCCTTTCGAGCACGATCGGGGCGCTGTCGCTCGCGAGCGTGTCGCCCGTCGTCGACTGCTTCAACCCCACGGCGGCGGCGATCTCGCCCGCGCCGATGTCTTCGCGCTCCTCGCGGTGGTTTGCGTGCATCTGGAGGATCCGGCTGACGCGCTCGGTTTTGCCGTTCGTCGTGTTCAGCACCCGGGCGCCAGACTTGATCTGGCCGGAGTAGACACGGAAATAGGTGAGTTTGCCGACGAACGGGTCAGACATCACCTTGAAGACGAGAGCCGAGAACGGCGCGTCCATCGAAGCGGGCCGCGTCACCTCCTCCTCGGTCTTCGGGTCGATGCCCTGGACAGCCGGCACGTCGAGCGGGCTCGGCAGGTAGTCGACGACCGCGTCGAGCAGCGGCTGCACGCCCTTGTTCTTGAAGGCGGAGCCACAAAGGACGGGCGTGAAGGCACTCGCGAGCGTTCCGGCTCGGAGCGCGCGGCGGATCATCTCGGGCGTCACCGAGCTCTCGTCCTCGAGATAGCTCTCCATCAGCTCGTCGTCGTACTCGGCAACTGCGTCGATGAGCGCGTGGTGGTGCTCGCGTGCCAATTCGACGAGCTCGGCCGGGATCTCAGCGACCGTGAATGACTCTCCGAGATCGTCGTCGTAGGTGATCGAGTTCATCTCGACGAGGTCGACGACACCTCGATGGTGCTCCTCCTCACCGACGGGGATCTGCACGCAGACGGCGGTCGCACCGAGGCGGTCGCGCAGCGACTGCACCGCGGCGAAGAAGTCGGCACCTGTGCGATCCATCTTGTTGATGAACGAGATGCGCGGCACGCCGTAGCGGTCGGCCTGGCGCCAGACCGTCTCGGACTGCGGCTGGACACCCGCGACGGAGTCGAAGACGGCGACAGCACCGTCGAGCACACGCAGGGAACGCTCGACCTCCACGGTAAAGTCCACGTGCCCGGGCGTATCGATAATGTTGATCCGATGGTCGCGCCACTCGGCCGTTGTCGCCGCCGAGGTGATCGTGATGCCGCGCTCCTGCTCCTGCGCCATCCAGTCCATCGTCGCGGCGCCCTCGTGCACCTCACCGAGCTTGTGGGTTCGGCCGGTGTAGTAGAGGATGCGCTCCGTCGTCGTCGTCTTGCCGGCGTCGATATGCGCCATGATTCCGATGTTGCGGACGCGGCCGAGCTCGATGCGTGAGGCAGTGGTGCTCATCTCTCTGTCGCCCCTACCAGCGGTAGTGAGCGAAGGCCTTGTTGGCCTGCGCCATCCGGTAGATGTCGTCCTTCTTCTTGTAAGCGCCACCCTGCTGATTGAAGGCGTCCATCAGCTCGCCTGCGAGCTTGTCTCCCATGTGCTTCTCGCGCCGGTCGCGCGCGAACTGAACGAGCCAGCGAATCGCGAGAGTGCGGGCGCGGCGCTGCGGTACCTCGATCGGGACCTGATAGTTCGCACCACCGACACGGCGGGAGCGCACTTCGAGCACGGGGGTAACGGACTTGACCGCTCCCTCGAGAATCTCGAGTGCAGGCTTGCCGGTCTTCTCGGAGGCGAGCGCAAGCGCGTCGTAGACGATCCGCTCGGCGGTCGACTTCTTGCCGTCGAGCATGACGCAATTGATCACCTGGGTGACGAGCACCGACCCGTACACGGAGTCGGCCTCGAGCTGGCGCGGCGTAATCTCTGCTCGGCGGGGCATCAGTGGTTCTCCACTTAGCTCGAGCTCTTCTTGGCGCCGTATTTCGAGCGCCCCTGGCGGCGGTCGGAGACACCCGAGGTGTCGAGGCCGCCGCGGATCACCTTGTAGCGGAAGCCCGGGAGGTCCTTGACGCGGCCGCCGCGGATCAGAACAACCGAGTGCTCCTGCAGATTGTGCCCCTCGCCCGGAATGTAGACGCCGACCTCCATCCCGTTTGTGAGCCGCACGCGCGCGACCTTGCGCAGCGCCGAGTTCGGCTTCTTCGGGGTGGTCGTGTAGACACGCGTGCAGACACCGCGCTTCTGCGGCGCGCCGCGGAGGGCCGGGGTCTTCGTCTTGGCCACGGGGGCCTTGCGGCCTTTGCGGACGAGCTGATTGACGGTGGGCACGCTGCTCCTAAGGCTCTCGTCGAAGGTCGATCATCACAGACAGACGGCGGCAGGGCTTGGCCCCGCCACCTGCGGACGTGGAGTGTAGCTGACGCGGCGACGGTCCGGCAACAAGACCGCGAGAGGTTCAGGGCGAAACCTCT
>JANOUB010000485.1:0-6808 GCA_031416615.1 Thermoleophilia bacterium | reverse complement strand
CTACCACCAGATCGTGCGTTCCATGGACTGCTCGAGATCCTCGTCGGAGGCCTCCCAGAAGTCCGCGGAGAGGTACTTCCAGCCCGCATCGGCGAGGACTACCACGATCACACCCTCGTCCATCTCCTCGGCGATCTTGCGCGCCACGTGGATCGCCGCACCGCACGAGACGCCGGCGAAGATGCCCTCCAGCTCGAGGAGCGCCCGTACCGCCCGCACCGACTCAGCGTTCGAGACGAGCATCTTGCGATCGAGCTTCGTGACGTCGAGGATTGGCGGTACGTAGCCGTCGTCGAGCGAGCGAAGGCCCATCACGGGATCACCGGGAAGCGGCTCGGCGGCGGCGACGACGATGTCCGGGAACGACTCCCGTAGCCGCTCGCCCGCTCCCATCAGCGTGCCTCCCGTGCCAAGCCCGGCGACGAGCACGTCGACCCGGTCGAGTGCCTCCGCGATCTCGGCGCCGGTGCCCTCGTAGTGGGCCCGAGGATTGGCCGGGTTCGCATACTGGAAAGGCATGAAATACTTCGAATCGCGCTCCGCCAGCGCGAGCGCGAGCCGGACGGCGCCGTTCGAGCCCTCGGCGCCGGGCGACAATACGATCTCGGCGCCGTAGAGCCGCAACATGCGCTTGCGCTCCTCCGTCGCGTTCTCGGGCATCACGCACGTGAGCGGGTAGCCCCTCAGTTTCGCGATCATCGCGAGCGAGTGCCCGGTGTTGCCGGACGTCGGCTCGAGCAGATGCCGGCCCGGGGTCAGCTCGCCCGAAGCTTCGGCCGCCTCGATCATCGCCTTTGCCACTCGGTCCTTGATCGAACCGGTCGGATTCTGGCCCTCGAGCTTCGCGTAGATCTTCACCGTCGACTTGGGCGAGATCCTTGTCAGCTCGACGAGCGGCGTGTTGCCGACGAGGTCGAGCAGGGAGGAGACCACCGGGAGCGACCGCGGCGGGGTTGACCCGCCGGCCATCGCGGGCAGCAGGATCACCGTCTGGCCGGGAGCGACGGCGGTATCGAGCCCGTCGAGCGTACGGACGTCCTCACCGCCGAGGTACACGTTGACGAACGTCGCGATCTCGCCGCCGCTGAAGATCTGCGCCCCGAGTGCCGGATGGCGCGCGACCAGATCCTCGAGCACGGCGCGCACGGTGTCACCGTCGGCCTCGACAGAACGCTCGCCGCCGACCTCCGCGCGCAGGGTGGGTGGAATGCGTACGGCCGTCATACGTGCACGGGTCCCTGGCAGAACTCGACGTAGTCGATGTACTCGGTGATCGTCGGCGTATCGCCGCAGACGGGGCAGCTCGGATCCTTCTTCACCGTTACCTCGTCAAAGGTCGTGTAGAGCGCGTCGAACAGCAGCAGGCGGCCGATGAGTGTCTCGCCGGCGCCGATGATCAGCTTCAGCGCCTCGCTCGCCTGGAGGGAACCGACGATGCCGGGCAGAACGCCGAGCACACCACCCTCGGCGCAGCTCGGTGCGAGCTCCGGCGGCGGCGGCGAGGGGTAGAGGCAGCGGTAGCACGGGCCGACGTGGGGGTGGAAGACCGTCACCTGGCCCTCGAAGCGGTAGATCGAGCCGTGGACGACCGGAATGTCGTGCCAGACAGAGGCGTCGTTGACGAGGTAGCGGGTGGGGAAGTTGTCCGCGCCGTCCACGATCACGTCCCAGCCGTCGGCCAGGATGCGCTCGACGTTCTCGGAGGTCAGGCGCTCCTGATACGTGATCACGTTGACGTCGGGGTTGAGCGCTTCGAGCGCCTTTTTGGCCGACAAGACCTTCGGCTCCCCGAGGGTGTTCGTCGAGTGCACGATCTGGCGTTGAAGGTTCGAGTCGTCGACGATGTCGGCATCGACGATGCCGAGCGTGCCTACCCCGGCTGCGGCGAGGTAGAGCGACGACGGCGAGCCGAGCCCGCCGGCTCCGATCAGCAGCACGCGGGCGTCGAGTAGCTTCTGCTGGCCTTCTTCGCCAACCTCGGGGATCAGGATGTGCCGCGAGTAGCGGGCCCGTTGCGCGGCCGTGAGCGCACGCGGCGTCTGGAAGTCGAAGCCGTTCCGCTTCCAGTCTGCGAACCCGCCGGCCATCGAGGCGACGTTGTCGTAGCCGAGCTCGGTAAGCGACTTGGCGGCAAACGCAGAGCGGGCGCCCGCGGCGCAGTAGACGATGATCTCGCGCGACTTGTCGGGGATGACGGCCTCGACACGCGACTCGAGATTGCCGCGGGAGACGTGCACTGCGCCTGGGAGATGGCCTTCCTGCCACTCGTCCTGCTCGCGCACGTCGAGCAGAAGCGGCCGATCGAGTTCGCCAAGGCGTCCGAGAACCTCCGGCGAGGAGACCTCGTCGATGTCGTCCTTGATCTGAGCGAGTAACTCTCTGTAGCTGGCCATTACTTTCCTGAGTATAGCGATGCGTGAACAGGGAAAAAACGTGTGCCCTTTCTGCTGTAACGCCGGCGGCGACCCAGTGTTCCCGGCTACCGTCCGCCCGTGAGTCCCCGTACCCGCACTACCCTCATCGTCGCCGTCCTGGCACTCGCGGTCGGAGCGGCCGTCGCGGGGATCACAGCCGCGACGAGCGGCGACTCGTCCGGTGAGGCCGTGGCAGGGCCGAAGGTCCGAGCGGGACTCCCGCCACTCTCGCTCGACCTTGGCGTTCGCATCGACCGCGAGGCGCTCGACCTGCGTCAGGCTTTGCGCCTGTATGAGGCCGGGAAGCGTGCCGATGCCAAAAAACGGTTCGCCCGGCATGACTCGCTCGAAGCACGGATCGGCGAGGCCTTCAGCCGTTGGCCCGGCGGCACGGTGGCGCGTCTGACCCAGCTGTCGGGGCTCCATCCGAGGAGCGCCGCCGTGCAGTTGAATCTCGGGATCGCTCAGTTCTGGTCGGGCGAAGGCGGCGCGAAGGCCGCGTGGCAGTCGGCCGCCGATCTCGAGCCTGACACTGCCTACGCGGTGACCGCGGGCAATCTGCTCCATCCCGACTTCGCTCGCAACCTGCCCATCTTCGTACCGGTCACGGAGGCGCCGGCGGCCATCCGGCGGCTCACTCCTCCCGTCCAGTTCGCGACGCTCGAGCGTCGCGCTCGCAAGGGCACCGTCGCCGCTCGTCTCTTCTACGGCGTCGCGCTGCAGCGGCTCGGGAGGCAGATCTCGGCACAGCGAGTCTACGCCGAGGCAGCGCGAGCAGCGCCGAACGACCCCGAGGCGCAGGTGGCAGCGGCGGTTGGCCTCTTCGACAAAGCACAGCCCGCACGGGCGTTCTCCCGCCTCGGGCCGCTCTCCCGCACGTTCCCGAAGGCCGCGACCGTGCGCTTTCATCTTGGCCTGCTGCTGCTCTGGTCGGGAGAAGTGAAGGAGGCGCGGCGACAGCTTCGTCTTGTGCGAACCGTCGAGCCCGGCTCGCCGCTCGTCGGCGTCGCGAAGCGGTACCTCGACGAGTTGCGGGCGGCCGGAATCTAGTGGAGAGACGGCGAGAGGCTTGATGTGGATGGGCGAGCTGCGTCCTTCACGTAAGAGCGGCTCCCTGTGCTGTGATCGTCGTTCCGGGGGATCCAGGCTCAGAGCGGCGCCGGGCTCGGAGGCCCAGCGCCGCGCTTGAAGCCGAGCACCTCGCTAGATGCCGAGTGAAGTGCGAACCACAGGGATCATCCGCGTGCTGATCTTCGCGTAGCCAGCGGGGTTCGGGTGGATCGTCGCGTTCTCGTTGAGCTGGGTCAGGAACGAGTCGTCCAGCCGGTTGACCAGACGGTTGCTCGAGCAGTAGCCACGGGTGCGGAAGTCGGCGGCCATGCCCGTGACCGGTCGCCAGGAATGGGTTGTCGTCGCCGTGTTGTGAGGGTCGCTTGCTAGGAGGTCGAGGTTGCGGTCGGGTCCGAACCGCTTCTCCATCGACCAGGTGAACGTCGCCGCAGGAAGGGCGGCATGGGCGGCACGCAGCGAAACGCTCAACGCCGACACGACGGCGAACGTCACGGCGACGGTGAGTACAATATTTCGGAGCAGGGTGTGACGCACGGAGGGCACGTCGCGCCCCCTCGGGGGTTCACCGGCGGTGTCAGTTCTCATCTCATTTCTCCCTTCGGATGTGTGTCGGCCCCCATGTAGCGTGCGGTGGCTCTCCTCGAGGTGAGCCTCCACCGCCTCGAGAAGCGATGTTCCGGCGCCTTCGATCCGCTTGCCGCAGAGGCAGCGAGCGGCCTCGCTGCTCGTCGACGTAGGCCTCTTTACCGCCGCCGAGCGGCTACTCGATGACGTCGCGGACGCTGATCCGCTCCTGCGTGCGGAGGCATCCCTACAGCGCGCTCGCGGCGCGATCGGCGACCACGATCTCGACCGTGGCCTCGCGCTCATCGCCGAAGGACTCTCGTTCGCGGCCGGGAGCGGCGAGCAGGTGGAAGTGGATCTCGGAGTGGAACGCGTGACGGTCGAGCTCGAGATCCACGACGAGGCCGCTGCCGGGCCCGTGCTCGCCGACGCGCTGCGGCTTCTCGCGCTTGCCAAGGGCGCAGGCTTCGATGTCTCCGCCGTCCACGCCGTGATCGGCCGGGCGCGACGGCTGCTCGGAGATCCTGCTTGGGAGGCCGACGTCGAGCACTCGCTCATCGCTGCCCGGGCCGAGGGAGCGATCGGGATCGAGTGTCGCACCGCAGAATCGGCCATCGGAGCGCTGTTCCACGAGGGCGCCGCGCCACGCGCCCGCCGGCTCTCACGCACATACGTCGGCCGGGCCCGCGAGCTCAGGCTCGGGAGCTGGGAGCGCCGCTTCCGAACGAGGTCCGCGTGGCTTGCGATGCACGGTGGCAGGTACCGCAGGGCGTTCGAGGAGGCAGAGGCGCTCCGAGCAGAGGAGCCCGAGTGGGAGCGCTTTCTGATCACCTACGTTGGCGCCGAGTCGGCGATCGATCTCGGCCTGCACGATCGGGCCAGCGAGCTGCTTGCCGATCTCTATCTCCTCTCGACGACCGGTTACGAGCGACTGCGGCAGACGCTCTGGGTGCGCGCGGACGCGGAGCTGTGGTCAGGGCGTCCCCGCGAGTCGCTCGCGGCCGCAGACGAGTTGATTGAGCGCTTCCCCGACGAAGTGTCGGCCTTTGCGCGCGTAACGCGGGCCTGGGCGTGCCTCGATCTCGGACAGGATCCCGGTTCCCCGACCATCGATCCGCCAATTCGCTTGCTCGCGGGGGTCCGACCGGAGCTGGAGGCGCTCGAGCTGCTCGCAGCCGGAGCCGACGCCCAGGCTGCTGTTCGGTTTCGCGACGCGGCGGCAGCGTGGCATGGTCAGCACGAACGGGGACGGCTGCGCTGCGCCTGGGCCGAGGGCGAGGCACTACGTCGCGCCGGCCGCGTGGACCAGGCGCTCGACCGTCTGGCGCGGGCAGAGCGGCTGGTCGAGGCGTACGGTCAGGTGCCTCTGCTCGGCCGGGTTCGGCGATCACTACGGCTCGTAGGGGCCTCGCGCCCGGCCGCCCGCGGGCTCGGCGCGCACGGCCTCACCGCACGGGAAGAGGAGATCCTCCTGCTCGTCGGCGACGGGATGAGCAACTCCGAGGTCGCTCGCCGCCTCGGGCTCGGGCGACCCACGGTGGAGCGGCTGGTGTCCTCCGCGGTCACGAAACTCGGTGCCCGTTCGCGGCTCCAGGCGGCCACGCTCACGGCGCGGAGGTGACCCCGCTCATCCTCGTTGAAGGCTCCGCCAGCGCGTACGCGGACGCCGCGGCTGACCTCCGGTCGGAGGGTTGGACGCTCGTCCCGGGCTGGGACGCCCACTCCGGGGTTATCTGCAGCGGCATCGTGGCCTCGGCGGAGGACGCGGCGGCGGCGCTCCTCGCAGCGGTCGGAGGTGCAGGTGTCCTGATCGACGCCCGGGCCGACCGCGAGATCGTCGACCGCCTGTGTGAGGACTTGCGCCGTCTCGGCCGGCTCGATCACCGCGTCGGCGACCAGGCGCGCCGTGTGAATCTGACCCGGGAGGAACAAGCGCTGGTCGAGATTCTCCTGGCCGGCGAGTCGCTCGGCACCGCGGCGCGGACGCTGCACCTCGCGCGGCGGACGGCCGACCGGCGCTTGGCCTCGGTGCGCGCGAAGCTCGGAGTCGCGACGACGGCGGAGGCACTCGTCAGGATGGCCGAGCGGTCGTCCGGGAGGACGCCCCTGAGCTGATCCACGCGGAGAAGGCCAGGGTCGAGTTCGACACGTTTTTTTGACGCCGGCCGTGTCTGACGGCTACCGTCACCTCGGGTCGATGGAAAGGCGCGGTTCTGAGCAGAGCTGATTCGAGTGGCACGGCGCAGTCCCCCGTCACCGTGGGAGTCCTCGACCTGCGCGAAGTGCGCACGCTGTTCGAGCAGGGCAAGGGCGCCGGCAAGCTCGACGCGGAGGAGATAGCGCTCGCTCTCGACGAACTCGATCTCGATGCGGCCCAACTCGACGAGTTCTACACCGCTCTCGAGGAGGCTCAGGTCGACGTCGTCGGTGTCGAGCGGAGCGAAGCCGAGGTGGAAAAGGACTGGGGGGGCGAGGCAGAGATCTCCACCGACACCCTGCAGCTCTTTCTCAAGGACGTCGGCAAGGTGCCACTCCTCACGGCCGCACAGGAGGTCGAGCTCGCGAAGCGGATCGAGCTCGGCGAGCATGCCGCCAAGCAGGCGATGGTCGAGGCAAACCTCCGCCTCGTCGTCTCGATCGCGAAGCGGTACCGCAACCAGGGGCTGCCGTTCCTCGACCTGATCCAGGAGGGCACGATCGGGCTCGTCCGCGCGGCCGAGAAGTTCGACTACCGCAAGGGGTTCAAGTTTTCGACGTAC